>CAZZET010000081.1:1737-16256 GCA_964653275.1 uncultured Methylococcales bacterium | reverse complement strand
TTTTATTACACCCTTAGTCCCTTTTGGATTAGGGGTTTTTTTTTAGTTAGTTTCCGACCTAATTTTGTGTAAAGGGGAAAAAGCAACCCATTTTCATCCAGAACAAAGTTCGCATTTAAGGTTGGGAAATTGGTTATATTTTAGTTAGAAAAAATGCTAAAAAGTGACTTTTTTTATGAACTTCCTAAACACCTAATTGCTCAAGAACCACTAGCCGAACGCACAGCTAGTCGATTAATGCACTTGAATCGGACCGATGGGAATATCGGGCATTTTCAATTTGTTGATTTGTACGACTTAGTTAATGCAGGGGATGTAATGGTATTTAACGATACTGAGGTCATTCCCGCCAGATTGTTCGGTAGAAAGGTTACTGGTGGGCAAATTGAAATATTAATCGAAAGGTTATTAGACGATAAAAATGTTTTAGCCCATGTAAAAGCTAGTAAGTCGCCAAAAATCGGTTCGCAAATCCAATTAGGAAATACATATAGTTGTATTGTCCGTGATCGCAGGAAAGATCTATATGTTCTCGAATTTCAGGGCGAATGCAACGTTCTGAAAATGCTGCAGCGCATTGGACATATTCCAATACCGCCTTATATTAATAGACTGGATGAGGGATGGGATCGTGAACGCTATCAAACGGTTTACGCCCAAAAACCTGGTGCGGTAGCTGCACCGACAGCTGGTTTGCATTTCGATTCGAAACTGATCGATAAATTACGTTCAAAAGGGGTGAACATCGTTTCTCTGACACTACATGTAGGAAGTGGTACATTTAGTCCGTTACGCGTAGAGAATATAGAGCAACATATAATGCATCAGGAATTCTACGAGGTGAACGAAACAGTAATAGAAGCGATAAGGTTAACTCGTAACAACGGGGGGCGCGTAATTTCGGTGGGAACGACTGTTTTGAGAGCGTTGGAATCGGCAACAAGTAATGGCGAAATCAGGCCGACGAAAGGTGAAACACGTCTGTTTATTAAGCCGGGTTACCAGTTTTCATGTGTAGACGCATTACTTACCAATTTCCACTTACCAGGGTCAACATTGTTAATATTAGTGTGTGCTTTCGCGGGTTACCAGCAGTCTATGGAGGCATATTCTAAGGCGATTGAAAAAGAATACCGTTTTTTCAGCTACGGTGACGCGATGCTAATAACAGGTGAGCCACCTCAATAGAGTAGCAAGGAAAATTAAGGTATCCCCCACCTGCGCCGTAGTGTGCTTTCGCCCTTGAACCGGTAGGTTCAGGTGGGAACAAATATTTATGAATAAGGCTTCCCAATAAAATATGGGCTTGCGCAACATCACAAACTACTCGGTTCCCTGGGTTATCAATTAGGCTCAAGAGTAAACCCAGAACGCTTCGTACGCTGCAGGGGACACTCCTACAGTTTACACCTTAATTAAAAATTTGTTTAGCCGAAAATAGTTTAAATTTTCTAGAGTGGTAAAATGTAGCCTGCTAGCGGAGGTTGATCTTCGGGTTATGCTTTTCGTTCTAAAGTTTAGAAAATTTTTTAAGTTTAGGAATGTTACGTCACTTCAACGGGAATTTGTCTTTCTATTTGGTTTTTGGTTTCTGAGTTAGAGTTTATGCGCTTTATAACAATTGGTTGTTTTGTGATTGGTTTGATTATTTCGATACATCTTTGGAAAAATGATTCGTTATACTTACCTAAGCCAGTTCCCTGGCCTACTGTAGATGGTAAAGTGTTGGAATCCAGTTTGAAATTGTTAAGTGAAGATGCTGAAACCGGGACCTCTACTTTCAAACCTATTGTCAAATATCAATTTGAACTTCGGGGTCAAATGTTAACTGCGGATACGGTTTTTCTCTTTGACAAGAAATTCGATTCTCGAAGTGATGCAATGCAAGTTGTTGAACAATTCCAGCCAGAACAGAAAATTAAGGTTTTCGTCAACCCAAAGTTGAATGATTCGATACGTTCTGTATTGGTATGGGAAGTACCAGAGCAATTAAATGGTTTGGCGGGTATCGCGGGTCTTTTGTTTGCAATTGGAGTGGGATCGCTTATCTATAACCTGATTTGGTTTTTGTGTGAGCGGCGGTTTGCGCGTTGATGAATTTCGATTTGAATCGTATTTTTCGGACCGCATCTTCCAAAGCCAACTCATAGATTTTTGAATATTGCTTAGCGCTTTTTCGCCAGGAAAAATCTCGTTGCATACCAGCGAGTTGAATTTGTTCCCAATATTTTTTATTTTGGTAGAGTTTTACGGCTTGGCTAACGGCGTGTAATAAGGCATTTCCTGTGGGTAGTTCGAAAATGATGCCGGTTGCCTTGCCCGAAGCAATCGTTTTTTTGTTTGTATCGATAACAGTATCCGCTAGGCCGCCGACACGCCGAACTATGGGTACTGTGCCATAACGTTGACTATACATCTGGTTTAATCCACATGGCTCAAATAGCGATGGCATCAAGAAAATATCTGCTCCGGCTTCGATACGATGGGACAACGTCTCGTCATATCCTTGTCGAAAACAAATTCGCTTGGGATATTTGCGGGCCCAATTTGAAAGACTTCTTTCATATTTTTTCTCACCACTCCCTAGAAAGACTATTTGTAACGGCATTTTAACTAATTGTGGGAGTGCTTCAAACAATAAATCGATTCCTTTCTGTGGGACTAACCGGCCGATTGATGCGAGTAGGGGGTCGTTAGTAGAGCGAGGTAAATTCAATTCTTGTTGTAACGCAGATTTGTTGGCTACTTTTGTTGGTAAGGTGGTTGAGTTAAAGTTTTGTGGAATATATTTATCTGTTTTTGGATTCCATGTTTCGGTGTCGATTCCGTTGAGTATTCCGTTAAGTCGATCCTTTCGGTAAGTGAGTAAACTTTCTAAACCAAATCCGAATTCTGATGATTGAATTTCTTGGGCGTATGTTGGACTGACGGTATTGCAGCGATCAGCGTATACCAACCCACCTTTGATAAAAGATACTTGATTATGGAATTCCAACGCCTTGTAATGCCAGAATTGTGGTGGAAGATTCAGTTGTTTGAATACCGAATAACCAAACAAACCTTGGTAGGCTAGGTTGTGGATGGTGAAAACAGTTGCGGGGGGACGTATTTCAAATGAAAGAAGGGCTGGGGCCAAGCCACTTTGCCAGTCGTTACAGTGAACGATATTTGGAGTCCATCCGAGTCCTACCCGGCCCATGGCAATTTCTACCACTGCTTTAGCAAAAAAAGAGAAACGGTGGGCGTTATCGGTCCATTGGATACCTTCTTGAGACAGGTAAGGGTTGCCAGGCCGTTCAAAATATTGTGGATAATCAATCAACCATATTTTGACTTCTGATGATGCTAATCGGGATTCAATTATAGAAACTTTATTGCCTTCAAGGTTGAATCTAGAGATGGATGTCCTAGAAGTGGTTTTAAGCAGTGCATCGTGGTAGGCGGGCATAACGATTCGCACTTCAGCACCGAGCTTTTGAAGAGCCCTGGGTAAGCTGGCGGAAACATCTGCCAGACCACCTGTTTTGATAAGTGGATAAATTTCACTGGTAACGAATAATATTTTAGACATCGCGATGTGATAGGCGCTCATAGGAGGTAATAGGCTTTCCTGAGCGACGGTATTTTAGGACTGATGGAATTTGAGTAGGATACCTGCGAGAGGAGGAAGCGTTAGATTTACCGAATAGGATCGATCCATCCATGGTATTGGGTCAGCCTCTACAAGACCATTTCCGACATCAGATCCACCATAATAAGTACTATCAGAGTTGATAATTTCTCTATAGCTTCCGTTTTCAGGTACACCTATTCGGTAGTTATGACGAGGAATTGGGGTGAAGTTTAGGATAACAACAATTGTTCCATGATCGCTTTTGCGAATATAACTAAGGATCGATTTTTCCGAATCA
Source organism: uncultured Methylococcales bacterium (assembly GCA_964653275.1). Taxonomy (GTDB): domain Bacteria; phylum Pseudomonadota; class Gammaproteobacteria; order Methylococcales. The sequence goes on along the minus strand of CAZZET010000081.1, from coordinate 12,345 downwards.
TGACAATCTATCCATTCGAAACCCTGTGGGTCGAAGTCAAAATGGTGCAATGGTTTCTGCTCGGCATATACGTGATTTAAGTCGGTAACGAGAGTTTTTATACCTTGGTGCAGGGGATAGTCGAGAACATACCATTCAAGTGAATTGTCTACATTCCATTCTTCTCCTTGTGCAAATTCGCATCCCATAAACAAAAGTTTTTTACCTGGAAAGGTAAACATATAGGTGTAGAGTAACCGCAAATTGGCAAAGCGTTGCCATTCATCCCCTGGCATTTTGTTGATCAATGAGCTTTTTCCATGAACTACTTCATCATGAGAAAAGGGCAACACAAAATTTTCGGTGTAGGCGTATAACATGCCGAATGTAAGTTGATCCTGGTGAAAATGACGATGAATGGGATTTTTGCTCATATACGATAATGTGTCGTTCATCCACCCCATATTCCATTTCATACTAAAACCTAAGCCACCCGCCCATGTTGGCCGGCTGACTTGTGGCCAAGCGGTAGATTCTTCTGCGATAATTAAGGTACCTGGATGTTGGTCATGAGTGAGAGTATTCAATTCCCGAATGAAATCGACCGCTTCAAGATTTTCATTTCCACCGTATTTATTCGGAATCCATTCACCACTTTCACGTGAGTAATCAAGATATAACATAGAGGCAACAGCATCTACACGCAGACCGTCGATATGAAATTCCTCGAGCCAAAAGAGAGCATTGGACAGCAAAAAGTTTTTGACCTCTTTACGGCCAAAGTTGTATATATTTGTTCCCCAATCTTTATGTTCTCCAAGTCTGGGATCTTCATGCTCGTATAATGCACTGCCATCAAAATGTGCGAGACCGTGACCGTCTTTAGGGAAGTGTGCTGGAACCCAATCGAGAAGAACCCCAATACTGTGGCAATGGCAGTAATCCACAAAGTAGCGAAAATCATCAGCGTTACCATGCCTGCTAGTTGGTGCAAAATAACCCGTAGTCTGATATCCCCAGGAAGCATCGAGGGGATGTTCGGATATTGGTAACAATTCGATATGGGTAAACCCCGTATCGCGGATATAATCTACCAGTTGATGGGCGAGCTCACGAAAATTAAGAAAATCCCCATTTTCATCTTTTCGCCAGGAACCCAAATGGATTTCATAGATGGAAAGTGGGCTATGTAGCCAATCAGCTTTTTGTTTGTTTTGAGTCCATTTTTGATCGTGCCACCGATAAGTGTCGGGGCCGACAAGTATTGACGCAGTACTCGGTCTGATTTCGAATTGTCTTCCGAACGGGTCAGATTTCAGGACGATTTCATCGCTACGACAAGTTTTTATTTCGAATTTGTAGGGTTCTCCTAGTTGAAGTTGGGGTAAAAAGAGCTCCCAAACTCCGCTGTCTCCACGGACTCTCATGGGATGACACCGGCCATCCCACTCATTGAAGTTACCAACAACACTTACGCGTTGAGCATTCGGAGCCCAAGTTGCAAAAAGAACTCCTTCGACACCATTTACCTTACGTGCATTTGCACCGAGTATACGATATAGATGTTGATGCTTTCCGGCACTAAAAAGATCTAGGTCAAAATCCGATAATTGCGGTAAAAACCGGTACGGATCAATGATTCGGTGTTTTTTTCCTTGTTGGTCGACCCAAATCAACTGATTTTCGGAAGAAACCGTGGTTTTTGCTACACTTAGTTCAAAAAGGTCTGTCCCTGGAAATCGCAGCATCTCGGGGCCATCAGGGCCAAGAAAAATCGTTTCAGCTTTGGGGATAAATGCACGAAACAGCTCGGTATCGCCTTGGTCATGGCGGCCGAGTATAGTGAACGGATCGTGATGACGTGCTTCAATAACTTTGATCAAGTCAGGGCTTGGATGAGCCAATTTTTCTTTTTTTATTTCCTGTAACATTGGTTTCAGTTCGCGTAATCCATAGGGTTACAATGTTAGACCCATGTCGACTAATCCGCAAAGAGAGAGAATATTTTGTACCTTACCCAGCATTTATATAATGCCTAAATACAACCAGATCGAACGTCGCAGAGCATCTTCGCTTACTAAAAATACCCTAGCCTTGATTTTAGCCGGAGGTCGTGGGAGTCGTCTTAATAGTTTGACAGAATGGCGAGCAAAACCCGCTGTTCCGTTTGGTGGGAAATTTCGAATTATTGATTTTCCTTTGTCAAACTGTATTAATTCTGGAATCCGCAAAATTGGCATCTTGACGCAATACAAAGCGGACTCGTTGATTCGCCATGTTCAAAAAGGTTGGGGCTTTTTACGAGGTGAATTCGACGAATTTGTCGATTTGATGCCTGCCCAACAGCGCATGCAAGAATTATGGTATGCAGGGACAGCCGATGCGGTGTATCAAAATTTGGATATCTTACGAAGTCGAAATCCGGATCATGTGCTTATTCTAGCTGGTGACCATATTTACAAAATGGACTATGGGGCTATGCTGGCTTACCATGAGAGTCATGGTGCGGATCTCACCATTGGCTGCATCGAAGTTCCTGTTGAAGACGCTCGTGCTTTTGGAGTGATGCACGTCGATGAGAATTTGAAGGTCATCGATTTTGTGGAGAAACCCGAACATCCGCCAAGAATGCCCGGTAAGCCGGGATTCAGCCTCGCGTCAATGGGTATATATATTTTTAACCGTGATTTTCTTTTTCAGCAATTGATTACTGATTCGGATACACCCGGATCGAGTCGCGATTTCGGCAATGACATTATTCCTTCGGTGGTCAATCATGCTAGGGTTTTCGCCTATCCCTTTTTGGATTTTCAAAGTGGCCAACAGAGTTACTGGCGAGATGTAGGGACAGTAGATAGCTACTGGTCTGCTAATATGGAACTCGTAAGTGTCGATCCAAAATTAAACTTTTATGATAAAAATTGGCCTATTTGGACTTACCAAGAACAAGCCCCTCCGGCCAAATTTGTTTTCGACGATGACGAACGGCGGGGAATGGCAGTCGATTCAATAATATCGGGGGGGTGCATTATATCAGGAGCAACAGTAAGGCGTTCATTGATGTTTACCAATGTCCGAGTGAACTCTTTTGCTACATTAACGGATTCTGTGATATTACCCGATGTCAATATTGGAAGACATTCCAGAATTACCAAAGCGATAGTAGAAAAAGGATGTAATGTTCCCGAATCGACGGTAATTGGTGAAGATTTGGAAGCGGATCGGGAGCGCTTTTTTGTAAGCCCACAAGGTGTACGATTAGTAACGCCTGAATCATTGGGCCACAAAATCCATTTCGTGCGCTAATTGTCGTTATTAAAATGTAGAGTGGGCAAATAGTAGTGAAGCTTTGAACCAAACAGGGAATGGATTAAGTACGCGCCGATCCGGCATTTTACTGCATATTACCTCTTTGCCTGGTAGTTTGGGTAATGGCGATCTAGGCAATGAGGCGTACAGGTTCGTTGATTTTCTTGTCGAAACTGGTGTTTCTGTTTGGCAGATGCTTCCTTTGGGACCCACTCACCTTGATGGATCCCCCTACCAATGTTTATCAGTCCATGCTGGAAATCCGTTATTGATTAGCCTGGATTGGTTGGTAGATCGGGGGTGGTTATCACAGTTTAATTCAACGGACGCTTTAGCGCTTCCTCGTGAATATCGCTTCTCTCGCTTGCAAGAAGCTTATCAACTATTTAAGCGAAATGCTAAGAGCACTGATCGCACGGAATTTGAAGAGTTTAACCATACGCAAGCTGATTGGTTGGACAGTTATGCATGCTACATGGCACTGCGGAAGGATAATAATTGCAAGTCTTGGGAACATTGGCCGGAATCAGTACGAGACCGCCATCCCAACGCAATAAACGATGCACGTCTACGCTTGGCTGATGAAATAGAAGCTGCTAAATTCGAACAGTATATCTTTTTTAAACAATGGCAGGAACTCAAAACCTATGCTAATCAGCGAGGTGTGTTGTTATTTGGGGATATGCCTATTTTTGTATCTGGTGATAGTGATACAGTGTGGGCAAATCGGGAATATTTTTATATTCGCGAAGATGGCAAACCTGAGGTGGTTGCTGGTGTTCCGCCTGATTATTTTTCTGAAACCGGCCAACGCTGGGGGAACCCTCACTATAATTGGAAACGCCTACAATTGGATGGTTTCAGTTGGTGGATTCGGCGGGTGCGTACCCAATTACAGTTGTTCGACTGGATTCGTATCGATCATTTTCGGGGATTGGAATCGTATTGGGAAATACCAGCTGAGGAACCTACCGCGATTTCTGGGCGTTGGGTAAAAGCGCCTGGAGATGCTATGTTGCGAGCCATCTATGCAAATTTCGGAGCATTACCCTTGATTGCTGAAGACCTGGGTATAATCACACCGGAAGTTGAGGTACTACGCGATAAATTTAATTTGCCGGGAATGAAAATCTTGCACTTTGCCTTTGACGGGGGGGCATCGAATCCTTATTTGCCCCACAACCATTCCGTAAACAGTGTTGTATACACTGGTACCCATGACAATGATACAACCCTATCTTGGTTCGAGTTTCTTCCGGAACAGCAAAAATCTTATCTCTACGAATACCTGGGCAATCCGCAACAACAAATGCCTTGGGTGCTTATTCAAGTTGCAATGGCATCGGTCGCCCGCTTAGCCGTTATTCCCATGCAGGATATTTTAGAACTTGGAACGGGAGAACGGATGAATACACCAGGAACAACCGAAGGAAATTGGCAATGGCGTTTTGAATGGAATCAACTGACCGACGATAGAAAGAACCGTTTGGCTTATCTCATCAGGCTTTATGATCGGAAAAGTTGACTGAATTGGTGGTGTTTCTACTCGGCCATTCAACACCACGATAGAGTAAGCTCTCCTAACTCAAATAATGCTGCCTGAGGTTTAATTGGGTGGGTTCAAAAAAACAAATTCGGGTTTTACCTGCCTAAGGAGTGTGAAGATCCTAGGCACCATTACAATGCCCACTAGAAAAGTCAGTATGCCTAAAAATCCCAAAAGTTGGTTCGCCTTGTTGTCGGCCAGGTTAATACCGATACCATAAAAAAGGGCGGACGCAACGATAAAAACCCAGTTTAGCCAATTAACTGCCGCGAAAACTTTGCCTTTGTCTTTATCAAGAGGCCTCGCCTGAATAAAGGTCAATAGTGGTACCGAAAAGAAACCAGATGCAGTGCCCAAGCAAAACAACAGCGTACCCACTGTGGCGTAGATTGGGGTTGAAGCCAGCGGGATGATCTGAGTTCCATTCTGTGCCTCTGCCGAGGCATTTTTAATCTGGTTAAGTAGCTTAAGATCGTCAGCTGTTGGCGAATGAAGGGGAACGACAAAGAAGGCAATTAAACAAACAATTAAAACAACAAGGCCAGGTAATATTAGTCCCAGTCTTACTTTGCCTTGTGATAACTTTCCGGCGATGACGCTGCCTACGGCGATGCCAATTGATGTAATGGATACCATCATGCTGGTTTCGAAGTTGTTTAGACCTAACTGAAGGCGGCCTACTACATTAATTGCTGTTAATGCTACTCCGCCCACGAACCAAAACCAAGAGTAAATTAGCATAATACGAAACATTAATGGGTCATCGCGTAGGATGTACATAAGTGTAGGGACAACACTGACGAATGACCGTAACGAGACTTTCCTTTTCGGGTCGGCCGGTGGTTGCCGGGCAATGCCTAACGAAGTTATGGTTCCCAGTATTGCAATGGTTACCGTGACGAGTCCAGCGGCATAGAGTTTGTCGGCAAATAAATCTGCCAGCAAACCTGCGACTGCTACACCTAAAATGATTGATAGAAATGTTGTCATCTGAGTCAGACCGGTTGCAGGCGCTAGATCTTCTCCTCGAACTAATTCGGGTAGGCCTCCGTATTTAGGTGGCCCGAAAAAAGCGCTCTGTGTTCCTAATGCGAAAATTATGATTGCTAACATCCACAAATACAAAGGCGCTTCATTTGAGTTTGACGAACTATCACTCGCAATAACAAAAATGCTGACACCCGCTGTTGCAATGAAAATTTCTGCAACCTTGCATAGGGTCATCAGTCTTCCTTTGCTGTACCTATCGGCAAGGTCCCCAGCAAGACCAGAGAAAAGGAGAAATGTTATGGCGAATAGAAATTGGACAATCGCTTGAAACTCGACACCAGCAATCAAATAGCCAACGCCAAGAAGCAGTACCAATTGTTTGAAAACGTTGTCGTTAAATGCGCCAAGCGCTTGAGTCGACAGAAAACAGAGGAAAGAACGGTGTTTAAAAGATAATGGTGGTACAAACGAAATCGTCGAAGCTAATGGACTCATTGAAGGTTTTTCATGATGCGTGTTCATTAGGTGTCCTTATTTGGTAGTGTTTTGAATGACCAAACAAAACACAAATCGGTTCGTACACAGTAGTGTGGTCCCTCGGTAGGAAGTTGCGAAAAATATTCGCTAGCCATCTGGTTGACAGAATGCGATCAAAACTTTCGCACAATTCTGAATAGCTTCAAAGTTGGCGATTTCATAACCGTGGGTATTCTCGGTGGGAAAGCTCAAGCAAGATGCTCTGGGTACATGACCCGATTTCATTGATATCGAACCATCACTACCGAATTCACTCAATACTGCAAATTGGAGATCGATTGCGCACCGGCGACCAGCATCCATGATAGCCAGATTCAACTCCTCATCGTAGAGACCATAACCATCTTGCGACAAAAGAACCGGTATTCGGTCCGATTCAATGGGGTATTCAGGGGCAATGGGGCAGATTTCCAGTGCAATAAGGGAATCAATGTTATGTTGTTGAGTAAAATACTGGGCACCTATTCCACCGACCTCTTCTTTTGCGGAAGCAACGAGATAAACATTTACTGCTGGTTGAATTAGTTTTTCAGCCAATTCCAGAAGAATCGCCAGTGACGCCTTATTGTCTAGGGTATAGCTGGCGATATGGTTTCCCATACGATATGGAATCTTGCGGTGTTTTCCAACAACGATACGAGTCCCGGGGCGTATACCACAATTTAGTAATTCAGACTTAGGTCGTTTGGTTTCTACCCAGGCATTCTGCCACAGAAGTGGCTTTTCGTCTTGTTGGGCTTTTTGGGGAGATTGGTGAGAAATATGCCTAGACCCAAAGCTTAAAATACCACTAAGTACTTTTTTGTCTCCGAGTAAGTCGACTACCCCTTCACCATAAACCCAGGGGAAAGAGCCGCCTAGTTTTCCAATTTCAATTTTTCCATCGGCGCGGATCTTTGTAACGATACCACCAATTTCGTCTTTGTGTGCGGTTATGGCGATTGAACGCGTGGTATCTTTTCCTTCAATGAAAACAAAGATATTTCCTGCCAGATCCTGTACAGGATTTAAATTAAGGGTATTGAATTTTTTTGCTAATAACTGATCGATTTCAGTTTCTGCACCACTTGGCGAATGACACATTACCAATTCGGCAATCGTATTGAAAAGGCTTTCGTGAGAGATCACTCAGTTTTTACGCTTGGAGGAAACATATAAACCATCTTTAAATTCCTGAAAAAAACTAGCGACGAAAGGATGATTTACGGGTCCCGGCATCTGCGAAGGTTCAAGATTTCGTTCCGCGACATAACTTTCATAGCCGCCATTGTCGACCAGTATGTGGTACCAGGGTTGATCTTTCGGTGGACGACTGAGAGCAACTGTTTTGTACCATTCATCGCTTCCTTGAAAATGGAAGTCTACATCGACAATCACCCCCCGGTAATCGAATAGTTTGTGATGGATAATCTGTCCAATAGTGAATTGTGCTTCTTTCATTTGCTAGTACTTTCCCTCCCAAATAGCCTTAATGTCACTCTCTTTTTTGATCCCCCAAAAATCGGTCGTTTCTTTAAATTGCTTAACAAAATCGACTCCATAGATTTCACACCCACTAATGCAAAGACGAAGATAATGGTTTTGTTCTGGCGAAGTTGATAAAAAGCTATAGGGTTTGTGACCTTTCGCCATAAAAAGGTAACCAGCATAACAATCAGCCTCGTCATGATAATGTCGTATATCAACCTCTTGCAAACAATAAAACTTTTCTCGCTCTTTTAGAGCGTCAAAATCATATGCATCCATTTCAAAGCAGATGCCATTTAGAAAAGCTTGGGATGATCCTGTTTCTACATTTAGGACACATACTGCGGCGCTAGTTTGCGAGTCAAATCGATAGCTTGACGGAAGAGAAAAAGACCTACTAAAACCAAAAACCTTTGCTGGAAAAATATTTTCTACTTTGGGTACTGTCCTATTCAAAGATCGGATATTGATTAAACTCCCATAGGCAAAAATTTTAATTTTGTCTGTCATCGCGTCTACAAAAACTTAACAGGTTGACAATTTATCAGCTATTATTGTTGAATATCTTACGCTGGTTCCTACTATAGTTACATTTTCAATGCAACTATAGTAGTATCTCGGTGTCCAAAACATACCGAAGATTAGGTCGGTTTTTTTAACTACTGTGAGGTAACAATGAGACTAAATCAGGTAATGCATCAATCAGAAGCACGGGTTGTGGAAACTAATAAGGTTCTACGAAACACCTATGCGCTGCTTTCGATGACACTCCTTTTCAGCGCTATGACAGCAGGTATGGCGATGGTCATGAACTTGCCGCCAATGGGAATGATTATAACCATGGTTGGTTATTTTGGCTTACTGTTTTTAACATCAAAATTCAGTAATAGTGGCTTGGGTCTGGTCTTTGTTTTCGCTTTAACTGGTTTCATGGGATTGACTCTGGGTCCGATTATCAATATGTATCTGACCGTTTTCAGCAATGGCTCCCAACTGGTAATGACCGCCTTGGGTGGCACGGGCCTGATCTTCTTAGGCCTATCAGGCTATGCTTTAACGTCACGGAAGGATTTTAGTTTTCTTGGTGGATTTTTAATGGTTGGTATTTTGGTTGCCTTTCTAGCGGGAATCGTTGCCGTGTTCGTACCTAGCATGCCAGGTATGTCGCTGGCGGTTTCAGCTATGTTCATCCTGTTGATGTCGGGAATGATTCTTTACCAGACCAGTGAAATCATCCATGGTGGTGAAACGAATTACATCCTGGCGACGGTTTCGCTCTACGTCACCATATTTAACCTGTTTATGAGCCTCCTACACATACTTGGAGCGATGAGCGGGGACGATTAAAATACTTGTTCTTCTTCATCATCGCTCTAAATAAAAAAGCCCGGAAAATTCCGGGCTTTTTTTGTATTTGCGAATCGCTAAACCTTTGGCGGGGAGCTAGCTAGCCCATACCGTTGAGTATTAGCTTCCATCAATTATCGTTTTGCCTCCCATATACGGTTTGAGTACCTCCGGAATAGCGATTCGACCATTTTCATCTTGGTAGTTTTCCAACACCGCGATTAATGCCCGCCCCGCTGCTACACCAGAGCCATTGAGTGTATTCAACAATTCCGGTTTTTTGGTATCCGGATTGCGCCAGCGAGCTTTGAGGCGACGAGCCTGAAAGTCCCTAAAATTACTACACGAGGAGATCTCTCGATAATTATTTTGACCAGGAAGCCACACTTCGAGGTCGAAGGTTTTGGCGGAGGAAAATCCTGTGTCCCCGCTACAAAGTAACACCTTTCGATAGGGGAGCTTTAAGCTCTTTAATATTTCTTCAGCGTTTGCGGTTAATGAGTCAAGCGCCGTGTTAGATTCCTCGGGTTTTACCATTTGGACTAACTCAACTTTTTCAAACTGGTGCTGTCGGATCATACCCCGGACATCTTTTCCATATGACCCTGCCTCACTTCTGAAACAGGGCGTATGACAAACAAATTTCAAAGGCAAATTGTCAGCTTCGACTATTTCGTCTCGAACAAGGTTAGTTATCGGCACTTCCGCAGTTGGAATTAGATAAAAAAGTGGATCTGTACTAACGGCAAATAAATCTTCTTCAAATTTGGGCAATTGCCCAGTCCCCCTTAGACTCGCAGTATTTGCAAGGTATGGGACGTACATTTCGTCATAACCATGGTCCGAGGTATGAATATCGAGCATGAATTGAATTAATGCTCGTTGCAAGCGTGCTAATGAACCTTTGAGGGTTACAAAACGAGAACCGGCTAATTTAGCTCCCGTTTCAAAATCCATTTGTCCTAAACCTGTACCAAGATCGACATGATCTTTAGGAGTAAAGGAAAAATCTGGAATTTCGCCCCACCTATACACCTCGGTATTATTTTCCTCACTCAACCCGACCGGGACATCGTTATCCAAAATATTGGGGACCCCGAGCAATAAATTTTCCAATTGAGCCTGAATCTCTGTCAAATTGGTTTCAGCCAGTTTTAAATCGTCCCCTAGATTTTCTACCGCTTCGAGCAAAGGCCGAATATCCTCACCTTTTGCTTTGGCTTGGCCAATCGATTTTGAGCGCATGTTCCGTTCGTTTTGAAGCGTTTGTGTACGGATCTGTATACGTTTACGCTCCGTCTCTAAGCGAGAAAATGTTTCCACATCGAGATTAAAACCACGGTTTTTGAGTTGCAAGACGACCTGGTCCAGGTCATTACGGAATAATCGGGGATCGAGCATAGAATTTGTTGTTTACTTTTTGCGAATTAATT
>CAZZET010000081.1:0-1637 GCA_964653275.1 uncultured Methylococcales bacterium | reverse complement strand
ACGATTATGTGATTCATAGGTGGGATACCCTACCACAAGCTTGAAAAGCTTGCCATTTCACTTTAACCCTTCGGAGTATCGCTAAGTTTGGATGTTTCCCAAGCTAATTTCATAAAAATGTAAAGCACGAGGGAGGAGAGGTGTTTTTGGAGGTTTGTTGTTAATGGTTGATCACTATAAATCTATATATAGTAGGGTGATTAAGCTATTATTTTCTAATGTTTCTTATAACAAACAAACCAATTGGATCTTAGAAAGTGCGAGCATATATCTATATCTTAGCAATATGCTTACAAACCCACGCGCAGAAGCAGAAACAATCCATCCATCACCAAACGCCTTCTTTAGCAACATCTTAAAATAGTTTTTTGGCTATATTAGTAATCCCATCAATTCCACCAAGCGAGTCCAATATGGAGCCTCCGCTGCTTCCTTTATCAACTATTTGAGGTATCGCATCGGACAGACCTTCGGCAGCGGTACTCGGATCTATACCCAGTATTGAAGCAAATTCTGAAAGCTTGTCACTTCCGAATATTTCGGTAATCTGATCGGTAGAAATACTGTCGTTGTCTCCATCGCCAAGCCAAGACCCGACCACCTCTTGAAGACCGTTATTACTCATCATTTTTGATACCAAACTGCCTATATCCAAATTGCCATCACCGTCTCCAATTAGCTGACCAAGAGCATCGGGGATGCCGTCAGAATTTTCATCGGTACCTAATTTGTTCATCAATAAATCGGTTCCAATCTTCATCAAATCCATTACTCTATCCTCATTGTTGAAAGTTAAATAAGATTGTTGGTTATAGCAAACCCACGAATTGAAATACTTTGGGAATTTAAAATTTCATTTCTTTATGGATACCCTATTTGTTTCTTCTATGAAACAAGATGAATAAGGAATGTGCGGAATGTTTTAGGAAAGATAGCGAACATCAAATTACATCAGTGCGTGATGACTCGAGGCATTTCCTTTGCTTGTGTAACCCAGTCTTGGACTTGCGAAACCGTGGGGATTTTGCGGACCAGATTTTTTTCACCGTTTATTTCAGCCATTTTCGTCTGCAGGTTTTCGGCGTTTCGTTGAGCTAATTCAGGTACTGTATCAACACCTGCGCACTCAAGAAGGTCGGCGTATTGTGTGCTGACTCCTTTGATTCTGGATAGATCGGCTCGATTTACCCAATTCAATATCAATTTTTCGCTAATGCCTGTTTCTTCTGCTAATTTTTTACGTGCTTTCTTTTCGCAACATGTTTTTAGTAGATTTTCTATCGATGTAACCCCTGCGGTCTCGAGTTTTTCCGCATACGTACCCCCTATACCCTCGATTTCAGATAATTTCGTCATTTTTTTCCTCGTATTTTGATAAACAAACGAACTTCGTCATTCTTACACTACATATATAATTATTGCAACCAGCATAATAAGACGAAAAGTTACCCATGGAGTTTTGACCGAAGATTGGATATGAATGAGGCTGAATTTTTATCTGCGTTGCTTAAGTAAATCTCTTATTTCTGTCAGGAGTATCTCTTCTTTTGATGGTTCGGGTGGAGTCTTTCGCATTTCCTCTTCCCATGGAAGCCTCGGGTACGAGCGGTATGAAAGCAGCCTTCAATGGTGTACCC
>CAZZET010000080.1:0-16330 GCA_964653275.1 uncultured Methylococcales bacterium | reverse complement strand
GATTGATCAACTATATTAGCAGGTATCCCTTAACTAATTTTCTACGAATTTCAAATTATGATCGATATTCAGGCCCTACTTGGCGATAAAGCCGAAAACCTTTTGAATCACAGTTGTCGAACAATCCCCAGAAAGATGCTGCATCTGCCGGGTTCGGATTATATTGATCGTGTCGTGGTGGAAAAGGATCGGACACCTGCTGTGTTGCGTAATCTTCAATCGATGTTTAATCATGGGCGATTAGCGGGTACCGGTTATTTGTCGATTCTCCCTGTTGATCAAGGGATTGAACATTCGGGTGGTGCCTCGTTTGCACCCAATCCAATGTACTTCGACCCAGAGAATATCGTCAAATTGGCCCTCGAAGGAGGATGTAATGCCGTAGCGTCAACATTAGGTGTACTCGGCTCAGTATGCCGTCGGTATGCCCACAAAATTCCATTTATTGTCAAACTCAATCACAATGAACTGCTCACTTATCCAGCGATATATGACCAGACTATGTTCGCCAGCGTTGAGCAGGCATTCGATATGGGTGCCGTGGCAGTGGGTGCGACGATTTACTATGGTTCGGAAGAATCCCGCCGGCAAATTCAAGAAATCAGCGACGCATTTGCTCGAGCGAATGAGCTAGGTTTAGTTACTGTTCTTTGGGCTTATTTGCGAAATTCTGCATTTAACAAGGATGGAGTTGATTACCATTCTTCGGCGGATTTAACTGGGCAGGCCAATCATCTAGCAGCAACGATTGATGCCGATATTGTAAAACAAAAAATCGCAGAGAATAATGGTGGTTTTAAGGCTGTTGGTTTTGGAAAAACACACGATAAAGTTTATAGCGAACTCAGTTCTGACCATCCCATCGATTTAGTGCGTTACCAAGTTGCCAATTGTTTTATGGGTCGGGCTGGATTGATCAATTCGGGTGGAGCTTCGTCGGGAGAAGGAGATCTGTTGGAGGCTGTGACTACTGCGGTGATTAATAAACGCGCTGGAGGTATGGGATTGATTTCTGGTAGAAAAGCTTTTCAAAGACCAATGCATGAAGGCATTGAATTACTCCAAGCAATTCAGGATGTTTATTTATCAAAAGACGTTTCGATCGCTTGATATAGAAAATATTGTATTGAGGGTTTGGGGTGGCAAAATTTCATGAGAATACGCCATCCCTCACCTTCAAACGCTTATAGTCCGCTATTGCCTTTCTTACTGTCGAATTGATTTAGTTTGAGTTTCCGATACTCGGTAAACTCGGTAAATCCCCTCCTGCATAGCAATCGTCTTTTAAGTTAAATTCCTTTCGCATCAAGCCTCTATTTTTCAAAAAGCGTGCTACCTTTACTCATATTGTTACCTTCAATTTGTTGGGTGACGGTATAAACCTTACTTTGGAGGGGTATCGGTGGATTTAGCAACATTAATTGGATTCATAGGTGGTATCGGCATTATCGTCGGCGCGATTGCGACTGGGGGTGATGTCATGTTATTCGTCAATACACCATCGATTTTAATCGTGTTTGGTGGAACCTTTATGGTGACGTTGATGAGAATCTCATTGGCGGATTTTTTTAGATCATTCGGAGTGGCTGCTAAAGCTTTTTTTAATAAGAAGGATGACCCGAATAATCTCATTGAAGAAGCTGTACGGCTTGCGGATGTTGCCCGTAAAAATGGTTTATTGGCATTGGAAGGTGAGGCCGTCGAAAATGAATTCCTAAAAAAAGGAATTGGTCTTTGTGTCGATAGGCATGACCCAGCTTTGGTCAAAAGAATGTTGACCGAAGATATAAATTTAACTATCAAACGTCACGATGTTGGTCAAGATATGTGGAGTTCGGTGGGGAATATGGCTCCAGCTATGGGGATGATCGGTACACTTGTTGGTTTGGTACAGATGTTGGCGAATATGTCCGATCCGGCCGCCATTGGTCCAGCAATGGCTGTCGCTTTGCTGACGACCCTGTATGGTGCCGTAATTGCCAACGCTTTTGCGATTCCCCTAGCGGATAAATTGGGGAGCGTGAGTAACTATGAAAGGTTAAACAAGTCGTTGTTGATAGAGTCCATCTCGGCGATTCAGGAAGGTATGAATCCGAAAGTTCTCGAACAATTATTAAATACCTACATTTCGGAAAAGAAACGTATCAGTGCTGACGATTAGTATTTGGGGGTAAAAGATGTCTAATAATTCGGGAGAGGATTGTAATTGTCCTCCTGCGGGAGCGCCGGCGTGGGTCATGACCTTCGCTGATCTGATGTCATTGTTGATGTGTTTTTTCGTTCTATTGTTGTCTTTTGCGACAATGGACGCGCTTCGATTCAAAAAAATGGCGGATTCCTTTAAGGACGCATTCGGCGTGCAGCGGGAGATTCCGGTATACGAGATTGTTAAAGGCACGAGCGTAGTTGCTCAACATTTTTCACCAGCCACCGTCGATCCGACACCGATAGATGAAATTAGGCAGACTACCACGGACGAAAAGAAAAATTTAGATATCCCAGAGGAAGCCAAGGATAAATTAAAAGCAGAAATGCTTAAGGCTGAAGCGGAAAAAGTAGAGGCCGAAGCCAAAAAGATTCGCGATTCAATGAAAGAGGAGATCGGTGAAGGACTTGTTAGTGTGGAAACAGCAAACTCAAAGATTATTATCCGCATTCATGAAAAGGGATCTTTCCCCTCTGGTAGCGCTGTTCTAAACGCTGGATTTGAGCCGGTGATGGATAAGATGATCGAAGCTGTGGCCCGTACCCGTGGCGATGTTGTCGTAGCAGGTCATACCGACAATATACCAATATCGACGGATTGGTATCGATCGAATTGGGAACTTGCAGCAGGTCGTGCTGTAACTGTTGCTCATTCGCTTTTGAGCGATGGAAGCATTGATCCCAATAGGTTGGTTGTCGAAGGACACGCCGATACGGATCCGTTGGTTCCAAATAATTCCTATTTGAATAGGGCAAAAAATAGGCGCGTAGAGATTATCTTGACCCAGAGTGGAGGCTAGGAGGTTGAACGAGGAGAGCTCGTTGTGTAAAAGTAGGTTGTGGAATATCTCCCCGGTTAGGTTTATAAATACAATAAAGATTCGGCTTTAGCTAACCGGAAAATGGTGTCATAACCGCTTTCTCCAGCGATAACTCCTATTCTTGGATAGCTTCTTAGAAAAGTAGGAAGGACTGAATGTCATTAAATATTGATGAGGAATTGAGTGTGTTTGTTGAATCGTCAGATAAAGATCAGCAGGAAGAGCGGCGACGTTATTTTCGAATAGATGACGAAATTGTACTGATCTTCAAGGAAGTTGGAGAAGGTGTTGTTCCAAATCCGGAAAAGTTTGAAAACGAAGAAATTCTAGACGCGTTTTCGCTGAGTTCGGCATTGGATGTTTTAACTCAAGAATCACGTGTTCACCTCAAGAAATTGGAGCGGAGGCAACCCGACGTAGCGGAAATTTTCAAAAACCTGGAGCGGAAAATCGATCTAATCGTCCAGAACTTGTTGGTCAATGAAACCCAACCATCGGACCGTGCTACACAGGCGGTCAACATCAGCGCTGCGGGTATCGCGTTCGATGCGGATAATGCCTTGGAGCCGGGCGCTGTGATCCAATTGAAAATGATTTTGCCACCGTCATTGGTGGCATTAATGGCCTATGGAAAGGTTGTGTATTGCAATAAAAATGCAAACGAAGATTCGTTTGGACATCGTATAGGGGTGGATTTTCTTTCGTTGAGGGAACAAGATCGGGAACTCTTGATACGGTATATCGTTAAGCGGCAAATTCAGCAAATCAAGAATCGGGAAGAACCTGCTTGAGTTTTATTGTTTTTCCGGTAAGGTTCTTAAAGTTAGTATCTCAATTCATAGCTTTTTGGTTATTTTAGGGTTGAGGTGCTAGCAATCTTTTTTTGTCATTTTTGTCCATCCTGGAATGCGTTTCAATGAAACTAAGCTAAAGCTAAT
The DNA here is from genome assembly GCA_964653275.1 of uncultured Methylococcales bacterium. Taxonomy (GTDB): domain Bacteria; phylum Pseudomonadota; class Gammaproteobacteria; order Methylococcales. The sequence continues at coordinate 12,366 of CAZZET010000080.1, read as the reverse complement.
CCAGTTCTTAGCCGATGGTGAGTTCCATTCAGGCAGTGAGTTGGCGAAGTCGTTGGGTATTAGCCGCTCGGCTGTTTGGAAAAACATCGAGGGTTTCGCTAGTATAGGTATGGAAGTCATTGCGGTTTCAGGTAAGGGATATAGATTAAATCAACCTTTGGAACTGCTTAAACAGTCGACGATTGATGCCTTTCTAAGTCCTTCCGTCAAGCCACTGTTGAGTGGTTTAGAGATCCATCCTCAAATTGATTCGACCAATCGATTCCTGGTCAATTCTGTGGGTCAGGGGTGTTGTTCCGGTACGGTTTGTTTGGCGGAAATGCAAACTGCGGGAAGAGGGCGGTTCGATCGCCAATGGATTTCACCATTTGGCCACAATATCTACCTTTCTCTATTGTGGCGGTTTTTGGAAGGGCCTGCTGCTCTATCTGGATTCAGTCTTGCCGTTGGTGTTGCTATTGTCCGGACTTTAAAAAAATTTGGGGTTAATGATGTAGGTTTAAAATGGCCCAATGATATCCTTTGGCGGAAACAGAAGCTTGGAGGAATTTTGGTTGAGGTGCTTGGTGAGGCTAATGGACCGTGTGCAGCGGTCATTGGATTAGGAATCAATTTCTACATTTCTGAAAAAAGTGCCCGAATGATTGATCAGGATTGGATTGATCTCGAGCGTATCCTTGGTGACTCCCGACCATCGAGAAATGTATTGGTTAGCGGGATCTTGAATGATCTGGTGCCTGTCGTAGCAAGTTTCGAAACAACCGGTTTAGCACCTTATCTTGATGAATGGCACCAATGGGATTGTTTGTATGGAGAAGCGGTGGAATTGAGTGTTGGTAACTCTAGAGTTCGTGGTGATGTGTCAGGTATTACCAGCGACGGACTGCTGATTCTCCGGGATAAAATGGGTCGGTTATCGCAATTCGCTTCTGGTGAAGTTAGCTTTTATAAAGAAGGATCCTAATGTTACTAATTGATCTTGGAAATTCGTTTATTAAGTGGGGTATAAAAGAAAATACAGATCTAACATTCGGAAATGCCTTTCCCCATAAGGTTGATTCTCTGGATCAATCCATCGAGGAATTTTGGGGTAGATTGAAAAAACCCGATCGTGTTGTCATAGCAAATGTAGCGGGCGTTGAGTTGGGTGCAAAGCTCAATGATTGGTTTATTAGAAAATGGCAAATAAAACCTGATTTTGTTGAACCTCAAATCGAGTCTTTTGGTGTGCGGAATGGCTACGATGATGCGCTGCAACTAGGTGTTGATCGGTGGGTAGGCTTGGTCGGGTTGAGACATCATTATGAATTACCTGCGTGTTTAGTGGATTGTGGCACGGCGATTACTTTGGATTTCCTTGATTTGGATGGTGTTCACGGTGGAGGATTGATTATGCCTGGATTACCATTGATGGAGAGGTCGTTACTGGAGGGTACTTACGGGATTGAAACCTTTGATGGTGAAACGGGACAATGTCTTGGGAAAAATACTACTGAGGGAATCGCCAATGGAATCCGTTGTGCAGCCGCAGGGTTTGTCGAGCTGGGCTTTCGCGATCTGATACCGAAATGTAAAAGTCAGCTGAACCTGATTTTAACTGGAGGTGATGGACAGGCAATCGCCGAGCGAGTTTCGGTTTCTTCCGTTTATGACCCTAGGTTGATTGTTAAAGGGTTAGCGGTCGTTGCTGGATAGGGATTAATGAAAAATTTATTTTTCATTTTATTGGCAGCAAACTTGGGTTATTCCCTGTGGTATTTTATGATCGAAATGCCACGGAATTTCGATGAATCTGGCAGTTCGGATTTGATATTGCCTGAAGGCGTCGAAACAATTGTTTTAGTGAGTGAGGTAAACAATAATCTGGGTTCGGTGGCTAAAGGCAAAGATCATGACGTTTCGGGTCAAGGTAAAGGTAAAGTTTATGCCCTGGAAGATATAGCCGAACCTTCTGGCTCATTGTCGGATGAGGGGCCGATGTTGGACCGGACTTTAGTGCAAATTGCAGGTATTCAATATAGCCTCGCAGTTGATTCGATCGTTCGCGGCTTCAAAATTGCTCAAGATTTTGTAATGGATTCTATCGTCGATAATCTAGCAGATGGCATGGAGCATGGTAATCTTGCTGAAAAGTTTGATTTACCGTGGAAAACTATACAAGAAAACGTTGATTCATTAAGTTCTAGCGGTAGCGGGTCAAATTCGAAACAATGTTATGAATTGGGTCCCTTTAATACTATTGAATACGCGAATACCGTTGCATCCAAAATGGATTCTAAAGTTTCGTGGCATCAGGTTAGGTCAAGTTGGGATGAGGTCCATGTAGGGTACTGGGTTCTTTATCTCCCCGATCGAGTTCCGAAAGGTTTTGGGGATTCCAAGGCTAATTTGGCAATGCTCAAATCTCGAGGAATTAATGATACTTGGTTGTTTACAGCGGGAGAGTTACGCGGGTCTATTTCACTAGGGTTGTTCAAAAGCGAAGCACGTGCGATAAAAAAATCGAAAAGCTTGAGAGAAAATGGTATTAATTCTGTCGTGCAGCCTTGGATCACTGAAATTGAACATTTTCGACTTCGGGTAAAATGGAACGATACTCGAAGAATTCTAGAGTCCTGGCTTGTACCCCATTCGAGCAAAGATCAAGAAATTCAAATTTCGGATATTGAAAACTGCGAGCGAGTGGAAACGAACAAGCTGGGACTTTCTTAGGGATGAATTCGACGATTTTATTGATTGTACGGTGTTGTCGCCGTCTTGGGGGAGAAGAACGCTGTCTAGCAATTCGATAAGCTTAACGCAACATTAGCGGTTGCTTGAGTGTATGTCAGCCGGCAATGTGCTCCACCGCCGTTTGTTGGCTGGAATATAGAGATCCCATCAGTGTGGGTGATATTGAAGCCGCTAATACTGTTTAGAGCGGTGTGAATTCCAGTTGTAGTGGCGTTTGGTTGCCCGTGTCCCGCAACTACATCTATCTCCTGACCACCCATCGAGACGGCGGAAAGGGTCGAATCTCCATTTATGAAATATTGTGCTTTTGCGAGCGCGGTAACTGAACGTATTCCCCCTGCTAGTGCATTCAAACTTGCGATTCGCGCATCAGAATTGACGATTACAAACTTTGGGAGAGCAACGGCCGACAGAATGCCAAAGATAACAATGACAATAACCAATTCAATGAGGGTAAAACCTTGGTTTTTTTTCATATAATGCTTGAAAAAATATCACATCTATTATTGTTTGTAACTTACTATAAATAATCTCTATTAATATAGACGATTATCGGATAAGGTAGCAATAAGAGTCAGAATAATATCAGGTTTAACTTAGTAGATCAGTTTATTTTAGGATAAATCGTTACGGTTCGGTTTCAATGGGTGTATCTAAACACCCACCCCATTCTGTCCAAGAGCCATCGTAAACGGGGATATTTTCAAATCCTAGACAAAATAGTCCAAGTGCAATAATGGAGGCAGTAACGCCAGAGCCACAGGTTGCCACAATAGGTTGATCCCCCTTGATACCAACCGCATTATATAAGAATTCCAATTTTTCCAGAGTGACCAATTCATTTGTATCCAAATTAACGAGCGTATTGTAATGTAAATTAGTACTGCCCGGAATATGACCTGAAAGTAGTCCAGGCCGTACTTCCTTTTCAATACCTGAGAATCGGCTGGGAGAACGAGCATCGATAATTTTATGGGTCTTTGCCACAGTTAGCTTTCGCATTTTTGCAAGGTCATAAACTAGACTGGGGTGGAATACTGCATCAAATTGTTTCGATGGTCGCCGTACAATTTCCGAATTAACGATTCCACCGTCGGCCTTCCAACGTTTTAACCCGCCATTGAGTACAAAAATATTATGATATCCGAATACACGAAATGTCCACCAAACTCGGGCTGATGCCATAAAGCAATTGTTATCGTAGACAATTATTTGGGTTTTATTATCAATGCCTAATTCCCCCACCGATGTGGCGAATACCTCGGTAGACGGTAACATATGGGGTAAATTGCTTTCCCGATCAGCGATGTAATCGATGTCGAAAAATTGGGCGCCGGGAATGTGCTCCCTTCGGTACTCATCAAAAGCATTGCGCTCTTGATTTGGGAGCATAAAGGTGCAATCAAGCAAAACTATGCCTGGGGAATTTAGATTATCTTGAAGCCATTCGCAGGTAACTAGCGGAGTTTTAGTTGGAATCTCTTTCATTTACCGTTTTTCTATACTTGGCGTTGAATTTGCCAAATTTCGTTGTAATTCTACCGGTAAATCCGGTAGCTGTGAACGTGGGATCAGGAATGTCGATAAATTAAAAAGATCGGCGAAAATACGCTTTTCGGTAATCGTTGATTTCAGGTAGTCATGTCCGCTAGACCCACCGGTTCCAATCTTCATCCCGATCATGCGCTGAACCATCATGACATGACCACTACGCCAGGCAGTCAATTGTTCATCGATATCCATTAATCGAGTTAATAATTTGAACGGTTGTTGTAATAGGGGTTCGTCGCGGTACAGTTGTATAAAAAGCGCAGCTAGCGTGGCGCTGTGGCTCAATTGAAATCGGCCTTGTGCACGGTACTGTTCGTATAGATTCTCATCGAATAAAACCTTGAAGCTGTTTCGTATCTGTTCCAATCCATCGAGCTGTCCTGATTTTTCTGAATCGCCCAGGATTGGATTGTTGGCAATCGTTTCCGCGTCATGGTCGAGCATTTTTTTTACAGCAACTCGATAGCTTTGCCAAAAGTTAAAATCCTGACAATTCAAAAAGGGTGTTCGCACTAACCAGCATTCGAGGTACTCGAACAAAGATTTTTCTTTTACAACGCGTGATAGATACGCGCGATCCTTTTTGGTAAAACGACCGAAGATTTTTCGCTGGAGATGATGAGATAGTCCCAACCGAAACTCAATTTCCCGAAACTGTATGCTTTGGAATCCGGATGCGGGTGTTAAATAATCTCGAAAATCCAGAAAATCCAAAGGTGTCATGGTCTCTAAAATGCCAATTTGTTGATTAATCAGCCTTTGAATACGCGCAACTCTCTCGAGGCGGGTTACGATTATGTTGAGTTGTTTTTCGTCCAGTGGTACCGATGAAAATAGGGCTAGTACCGAATGGAGTTCATGGAGTATCTGTTTAAACCACAATTCATAAGCCTGGTGAGTGATGATAAACAAAGTCTCATCATGGGCTGGCGCGCCATACCTTACACTTTCTGGATGCTGGGCATCGAGTAGTGTGTCTAAGCGAAGATAGTCAGAATAATAAAGGGTCTCGTCGGTATCATTCATATTGAAGCCTCCGTCCGTATTCGGATCGACTCAGTGGTATTTAAGACTTAACGTACTAGGCTACTTGCTTTGATTTTTAAGCTACGATTAAGTTTATATTTCCGCCAACCTAATATTGATAGTCAATTAAACCTGAGACAGGTTCGATTATCAAAATGTAATTATTCGTTATCAGATAACGGGGATGACTCTATTGAACCTATTATTGGTCAATTCAGTCTATTTAAATGTAGACGACCTGGAGGGAAACTCGTGTTAAGTTCAACAAACCCAATGGGCACGGATGGCTTCGAATTTGTCGAATACGCTGCGCTCAACACTGGGGCTTTAGGTAACCTGTTTGTTCAAATGGGTTTCACGGCTGTAGCGCGGCATCGTTCCAAACACGTGGTGCTTTACCGGCAGGGCGATATCAACTTTGTCGTCAACCACGAAGCGGGTAGTTTCGCCCAGACCTTTGCTAATATTCATGGCCCTTCAATTTGTGCTTTCGCGATCCGGGTTAAAGATGCATCGGAAAGCTGCAACAGAGCTAAAAAGTTAGGATTCGAGTTGGAACAAGCCCATGTTGGCCCAATGGAACTTAACATTCCCGCAATACAGGGTATTGGGGACAGCCTACTTTACGTCGTGGATCGCTATGGTGATCATTCCATATACGATGTCGATTTTGTACCGTTCGAAGATATTGATTTACATCCCATGGGGGTGGGTCTCAAATCTATTGATCATTTGACCCACAACGTACAGAAAGGTCAAATGGATCGATGGGCACGATTTTATCAACATCTATTCAATTTCCGTGAAATTCGCTACTTTGACATCCATGGGAAACACACAGGGCTAAAATCTCGGGCAATGACCAGCCCATGCGGTAAAATCCGTATACCAATCAACGAACCCAGTGATTCCAAATCACAAATTCAGGAATATCTGGACGCCTATCATGGTGAAGGTATTCAACATATTGCTTTAGCGACAGACGATATCTATTCCACGGTCGAAAAGTTGCGTGGAAATGGTGTTGAATTCATGGATGTTCCACAAACCTATTACGATGCGCTAGATGATCGTATCCCGGGCCATGGAGAAGACATAGCGCGCCTCCATAAGAATGGTATTCTGGTCGATGGTGGGGTTCAACACGGTGTCGGCCTTTTGTTGCAGATTTTTACGAGTACAGTCATCGGGCCTATATTCTTCGAAATAATTCAACGCAAAGGTAACGATGGGTTTGGCGAAGGGAATTTTCAAGCTTTGTTTGAAGCCATAGAATCCGATCAAATAGAGCGGGGGGTCATCTAATGCCATGGATTAACATCCCTAAAGTGGAAGGCACAGCGTCCCGGCAAGCCCACGCTGACTTGCCGTCAAATACTTTCGAACGGGAGCTTGGCCGGGAAGGTTTTTACGGGCCAGCTACACAAATGTATCATCGTCATCCACCAACTAATTGGGAATCGGTTGAAGGCCCGCTTAAACCGCGTGCTTTTGATACGGCCAAATTAAATGGAAATGCCGTATCGCCATGGGATGCACCAACACTTTTCCGCAATAAGAACCTTCAAATCCGGTTTTTGGTGATGTCACAGGACATGGATCATTTGGCGAGAAATGGTGATGGTGACGAATTAATTTTCGTGCACAGAGGTTCCGGAGAGCTTTACTGTGATTATGGCCACCTAAACTTTTCTGAGGGTGATTATCTTATATTGCCGCGAGGCGCTATGTGGCGTTTTACGATAGCTGAACCGGTCCAATTTTTGTGTGTGGAAGCGACGGGTGACAGTTATCGACTACCCGATAAAGGTATCGTTAGTAAACAGGCGGTGTTCGATCCGGCAGTGCTCACTGCACCAGCCGTTGATGAAGCGTTTCTCAACCAGCAAAATGATAATCACTGGCAGGTGAGGGTCAAGCGCAATGACGGAATCAGCACAATTACTTATCCTTATAACCCGCTCGACGCTGTGGGTTGGCATGGTACGTTGATGCCGGTACGGCTCAATTGGCGTGATATCCGCCCAATTATGAGTCATCGTTATCATGTACCTCCCTCGGCCCATACAACTTTTTGTTCCAATCGATTCGTAGTGTGCACGTTTGTACCGCGACCATTTGAAACAGATCCGGGCGCGCTGAATGTTCCTTTTTTCCACAGTAATGATGATTATGATGAACTGATCTTTTACCATCTTGGCCAGTTCTTTTCCCGCGATAATATTCATCCAGGTATGGTTACGGTACATCCCAGTGGCATCCCCCATGGACCACATCCCAAAGCGCTAGAAAATGCGGAAAGCAAGCGCGGAGAACAAACTGATGAAGTGGCAGTAATGATCGATACACGCGATTCGCTGGAAGTATTGGAAAGCGCTAAATCTGTTGAATGGGCTGATTATGTGAATTCTTGGAAATGAAACTCGCATCACTTAAAAGTGGTAGAGATGGCGCCCTGGTTGTTGTAGACCGTACCCTAAGCAAAGCAGTTCCTGTTCCGGATATCGCCAAAACGTTCCAGGCTGCACTGGATAATTGGGCGGATATGGCACCCCACCTCAATGATGTTTATACCACACTCAATCAAGATGAATGCGAGTCTATACCATTCAGATTTGGAGATGTAGCTTCCCCATTGCCGCGAGCTTATCAATGGTTGGATGGTAGTGCTTATTTGAGCCATGTTGAACGAGTTCGGAAAGCCAGGGGAGCTGAACTACCACCACAGTTGCTGGATGATCCACTCATGTACCAAGGAGGCTCGGATAGTTTTATCGGGGCCCATGAGCCCATTGATGCCGCCGATGAAGAGTGGGGCATAGATTTCGAAGCAGAAGTTGCTATCATCACCGATGATGTGAGTATGGGTGTCTTGGCGGAAAAGGCCTCATCCCACATTAAGCTTTTGATGCTCGTAAACGATGTCTCTTTTCGCAATTTGATTCCGAGCGAATTAGCAAAAGGTTTTGGTTTTATCAACGGTAAACCCTCAAGTGCTTTTTCGCCCGTAGCAGTTACCCCCGATGAGTTGGGAACTGCATGGGATGGTTGCAAAGTGCATTTGCCGATAAAGGTATATTGGAACGATGTATTATTTGGTCAGGCGAATGCCGGAACCGACATGCAGTTCGATTTCGTCCAATTGATCGCCCATGCTGCCAAAACCCGTTGTCTCGAAGCAGGTACCATCATAGGTTCTGGTACTGTGAGTAATCATGATATCAAAGGTTTTTCGTGTATTGTTGAAAAACGGGTAGTAGAAATCATTGAAAAGGGTGAGGCATCCACTGAATTTATGCGTTACGGTGATACCATCCGCATTGATATGTGCGATTCTGATGGTAACTCGATCTTTGGGACGATCGAACAGGAAGTTATGCGCACTTCGGCTTAAATGTTTGGCGATTTCGCCAAATTATGAATATAGACCGAGGGTTTTAATCATGGCCATCGTGCTTTACAGTTATTTCAGAAGTTCAGCTGCTTATCGAGTCCGTATCGCCCTTAACCTGAAGAATCTAGACTACCAGATTCGTTCGGTTAATCTCATCAAAGACGGCGGTGAACAACACAAGCCCGAATACTTGAAACTCAATCCTCAAGGGTTAGTTCCGACCCTGATCATTGAAAATACTGTGTTGACCCAGTCATTGGCGATGATTGAATATCTGGACGAGGTCTATCCAAAACCACCATTACTGCCCGACAAAGCTCAAGAACGTGCGTACGTCCGTGGAATAGCACAACTTATTGCCTGCGAAATTCACCCGCTTAACAACTTGCGTGTTCTAAACTATCTCAAAACTAGGGATTCAGGTGATGGTCAACGTGGCTGGTACCACCATTGGGTTCAGAAAGGATTTGAAGCGTTGGAACAATCTTTAAAGGAAAACGATTGTAATGGTTATTTGTGTTATGGTGACGCACCTGGACTGGCTGATGCCTTTTTGGTCCCACAAGTTTACAATGCCAAGAGATTTAAATGTTCGCTTGCCTCCTTTCCTTTGATCTCTGGTATCTATGACTACTGCATGACCCAGCAGGCGTTTATTGACGCGAGTCCTGAAAAGCAGCCTTAATAGGTGCTATTTTTGTATCGTTCAGGTGGGTTTACTGCTATCGTTCCCGAAATTTAGAACAAAGGGCTTACACAGCTCCCATTTAGCGGGTGATGGGGTTTTTGGCTCATTGGCAATAAAGGTGATTTTATTTTAGGTCGGCGCTGACATTGCCTGAAATGCCTCTATATAGTCCTTGTGGCACGCGGTATAAAAATCCTCCTGTTTTAGGCGATTTCGCCAGTGACCTATATTTTGATAGGGCGAAAGGTCTATTTCAGAGAGTTCGGCGGGGTCTAACCACGCCAACAGGACCATATCTGCGAGGCTTATTTCCTCACTTGCCAGATGCCTATTTTTTCCGAGTTGGGCATCGACGATGGGTAAAAATCGATTCAAGAAAGCTAAGCCATCCTGCAACGAGCGTTCGTCTTTTTCTGTATCGACGACTTGGTGAATAATTCGGTTAAAAAATACCCGCTCCAGGGCTTTGGCGACATGCTGCGAAACAAATTCAGACCACTGGTCGACGATGGCTCTTTTTTTAATGTCCGTGGGATACAGACCGGAGCTAGTTTTATCGGCAAGATATTTGGTTATAGCACCGCTTTCAAAAATTTGGAATCCGTCATCGTCGAGGACTGGAACCTTCCCGGCGGGATGAACCGCCAGATAGGCGTCGGTTTGTCCTTCACCTGCGGCTAAATTAACCTGTATGTATTCATATTTGAGCCCCACGAAATTGGCAGTGAAACGCACGCGATTGCTCCAGGTGGATACATCCAAACCATAAATTTTTAGCACTTGGTTCTCCTTTAAATGTCACGAGATAGGCGAGATTCAGTGGATAGTATACATCACTAGAATTGGTTGGTAGCATTTCGAAATACGAATAATTATGGAGAGAGTCGGGGTAGGATGTATTGGCGGCAACATCACGTGTCTTTTCTTTGAGAACGTAAAAAGGGACAGAAATATTTAATTGTCCCAATTGACGTAATATCTTTTGATCTTTTCTTTCATTGATGATATTAAACAAATCTATCCCTATTTTTAAGAAATCAAGAAAAGAATACTGCTATGACAAAGCCATTAACAATAATTGCTCGCATTAAGGCAAAGAAAAATAGTGTTGGATTGGTCAAATCTGAGTTGCTAAAGCTAATTGAACCAACTCTTAAGGAGGACGGATGCATACAATATGATTTGCACCAAGACAATGAAAATCCGGAAAAGTTTGTATTTTTCGAAAACTGGAAAAATCGAGAGTTATGGCTAACTCATATGAACAATAAACATATCAAAGCATACAGGGATGCTACAGAGGGTGCAGTTGATGATTTCACTTTAAATGAAATGTCTCAGATAGATTGGAATCAATGTAATTGATGGTATGCAACATTTCGGTAATCAATAGTAGTTTGGCGCTGGGCATCAGGCCGAAAATCTCGGGCATCTATATTTTCTATTTCGAATTGCTATTTAAACAAAACGAGGGATACAATCTCTACAGTTTTGCTTGGAGATGGTACTGGTTATGGCTCGAAAACAAGTGTTGTTTATCGCTGCAGCAATATGGTTCTGCCTGGTACATATTCCGGTTGTTGCAGATGATCAATTGGAAAGCAAATTTTGGAATGTACTACCAGAAATTGTGTTACGGCCCGTTGGCTTTGTGAGTTTATTGTTTGGTTCAGCTTTCTTTGTTGTTACGACTCCGGTAACTGCTGTCGCAAGTATCGAGGAACCCCACGATGCTTTAAATAATGCACTCGAAGGATTTGTGAATACACCCTTCCGATATACTTTCAAACGACCGATCGCTGGAAATGCCCTAAAGATTGAGCCCGAATAATAGTGTTTTGCTCGGCTCTAACGGACTTTAGGGGGGTAAAATATGGGAAATTCTTTGCAATAAGCCGTATGCTGGCCTCTTAGGTTTTTTCTGATCATTGCAATTATTGCATCTTTGAATCGGTTGTCCTGTATAAGTGGTCAGGGGTAGTGATGTTCTTAAATTTGTTCGGCTCCGTCTCATTTGGGAATATCCAATTCATTAATTACTATTACTACCCTTTTACGCACACGACTTGTTTTAATGTATAAACTATTTCCACCAAGTCTTTTTGAGCTTCCATTACCTGGTCAATCGACTTGTATGCTGCGGGCGATTCATCTATTACAGATTTGTCTTTGCGACACTCTACGCCTTCGGTTGCCGATTGGTGTTCTTCCAGACTGATATTCTTCTTGGCCTGCGTACGCGACATTACTCCGCCCGCACCATGACTACAGCTATGAAAGCTTTCGTCATTACCTAGCCCACGAACAATATAGGATTTTGCCCCCATACTGCCAGGAATAATACCCATTTCGCCTAACCCTGCGCGTACAGAACCCTTACGTGTTACGATAATATCTTGACCATAATGTTGTTCACGATTTCGTAGTGTTGTCGTGTCATATTCGATAATTCATTGAAGGTAACTAGCGGCAATCTCAATTGCTACTGGATGTTAGCAGAGTGAATAAATCTTCCATCGATGACCATCACCAGTCAGACGAGTTTTTAAAGGAATTTGGCTCGGGTTTTGATGCCGCTGGATTGAGTACCTTCCTTGCTATTTCTGTAAATTAGGTTGGGTTTTAGCAGAATAGCATGATTAGAGTCTTCAACTTTGAGCAAGCGAATGCTAGGATTATGCTCCTAAAAATCCGGGTTTGCGACGAATATTAGCCAATATTCAGGGTTGGTTCATCTGAGAATTGCACACTGGTGCCTGTTTTATTGAAAAGGTCTCGAAGAATGATGAAGTCTCTAAATAAAAAAACGTGGATGTATGCTGTATTGTTAGGATTGTTATTACTGCATCGAGCGGGGTTCGCCCATGAAGAGGTGAATCCGATGAATAGGGTGTCTTTTCAAGTGGAAGCCAGGCGTGAAGTGGCCAATGATTGGGTTACCGCGACGATGGGAATTTCAGAAAACGGCCGTGAA
>CAZZET010000079.1:0-16800 GCA_964653275.1 uncultured Methylococcales bacterium | reverse complement strand
GATAACCCATGGTGATAATAGTTCCAATCCTGACTGCCCAATGCTAACAAACCTTCCCAACGCTCGAGTTTTATTGGGATCAATACGGTTGAGTGAATAAATTCAGCATCATTACCAAAGACTGCCTTGAGATGTTCATCCTGCAAGCTGCCACATAGTGGCCTGTGGTGATTGAAAACCCCTGTGAATAAACATTTTATCCGAGCGTTAGCCTTTCTGAAACGAATCCCTCCGCAATCTTTGGGAGTCGTAAGCCGGGTGAATACGTATAGCCTAACTTGGTCTGCTTTATAATGGATCGATAATCCTTCGACCAGCTTTTTATGTAATGTCTGTGGGTTTTCTACGTCGAGCAAATCACCTGCCAAGCGTCGAACATCTTCAATCAAACGCAAATGAAACGATTCGTCGTGTTTGGTCTGCTCGAGTTTTTTCTCTAAATCCTCGATTCGATGGCGCATGATTTGGGCCTGTTTTTCAATCAAAGAGACAATACCCTTGCCTGCTTGATGTGGAACCGAAAGTCGGTTAAGTAGATCGGTGTGTTCGGTGAAAAAATCCGGGTGAGAGCGAAGAAAATCGACCACTGTTACCTCGGGTATTCGAGAGCTATTCTTTTCGTTGTCCAATGGGTCACTCATGAATTATTTTCCATATTGACGAGAGATTCTGAATGAACCGAGGGTACTTTTGATACTCGGCAATTTCAACCTTTGTGGTTGGCATCAACATAAGATTGTGGGATTTCGAGGCCAACATTCGCGCAATTGGGTTCAAAGAATTTTTTGTTAACGGGCCTCACCTCGTTCTGACCATGAAGGAATTATTAGTAATAGACCTACAAATAAAACAAGGGTTTTGTCTGGCGTTCAAAAAAATTAGGGTATACATCTCCAAACTAATTGACAGCTGTCGTATAATTCGCTCGGTTGAATAATCAGGAGAGAATTTGGGCATGATTTCAGTGCAGAACGTAAGTAAAATTTATGGTGAAATTCCTGCCGTTGACGATGTATCTTTTAGTATCGATCGTGGGGAAATTGTAGGACTCCTTGGGCACAATGGTGCGGGAAAAACGACCATAATGAAGATGGTTACGGGTTTTCTGGAACCGAACCAGGGAACAATTTCCGTAGCTAATTTAGATATTTCTGAGCATCGGTCACTGATTCAGGCCAAAATTGGGTATTTGCCAGAAAACTGCCCGGTTTATTTGGAAATGACTGTCATCGATTATCTGGAATATGCAGCCAGTCTAAAAGGTATAACTGGTAATGATCGCATTTCCGGCGTTCGATCTGCCATTGCTCAAACCGGTCTTGCCGAAAAGGCGACTCAAACAATCAATACGCTATCCAGAGGTTACCGGCAAAGGGTCGGTGTTGCCCAAGCGATCCTAAATCAACCCGAAGTATTAATATTGGATGAACCAACTAATGGCTTGGATCCGTCGCAAATTTTGCACATGAGGGACTTGATTACCGAAATGAGCAAAAAATCGACTGTCATCATTTCTACGCATATCCTACAGGAGGTCCAGGTTCTTTGCGATCGTGTTTTGATTATTCGTGAGGGAAAGTTGGCATTAGATTCGACACTGAAGGATCTGAATCAAGGACAAAAGTTGTTTTTGACGATTGACAGGGGGCCAGTTGAAGCTAAGCCTGGACTAGGTTCTATCAGTGGTGTCCGATCGGTGGAACTCCTTTCGAACAATTCTACCGAGTATAGTTATGCGTTGACTGTTGAATCAGAAACCAGTGGGAAAATTAGGGATTCCATTCCCTCTATTGCAAAAGCGGTGATAGATCGGGGGTATCGTGTATATTCCATCTATTTGGAGGTGCGGGATCTAGAAACCGTTTTCAATGAAGTTAACGCAATTGATCCAGCAATCGAAGGAGGAACTATCCGTGCAGCATAGCGTTTTTCGTATTACCTTCAAGGAACTCGGGGCTTTTTTTGCGTCCCCGGTAGCGTTTATTTTTTTTGGTGTTTTTCTTGCCGCAACATTGTTCATTTTCTTCTGGGTGGAAACCTTTTTTTCTCGCAACATTGCTGATGTTCGACCACTCTTCGAATGGATGCCGATATTGATGATTTTTCTGGTGGCTGCTCTAAGTATGAGGATGTGGAGCGAAGAACGGCGAATGGGAACAATAGAATTTCTGCTTACCCAACCGGTAAAGCCATTGGACCTGGTTTTGGGAAAATTTTTGGCGTGTATGACTTTAGTGGCTATCGCACTGCTTTTGACCATTCCGGTCCCCTTAACTGTTTCATTGCTTGGGAATGTTGATTGGGGTCCAATATTTGGTGGTTATATTGCTACATTATTTCTAGCAGCTGCTTATGTGTCGATTGGTGTGACTGTCAGTTCTAAGACCGACAACCAGATAGTAAGTTTGATGGTTACAGTTTTGATATGCTCGATCTTTTATCTTCTCGGCTCTGATACTTTGACCTCTCTTTTTGGAAATAAAACTGGGGAGATTTTTAAGGCGGTTGGAACGGGTTCTCGATTTACATCTATAACCCGTGGTGTCGTCGACTTCCGTGACTTGTATTATTACCTTAGTATCGTCGGTGTTTTTCTCTGCCTGAATGTTTATTTTCTTGAGTCTGGTCGTTGGGCGAATGTAAAGCGTTCGAATCATACTCATTGGCGATGGGTGACTGGTTTGTTTGTCGCCAATTTCGTGGTCGGAAATGTATGGTTATATCAGACACCTTGGGCGCGTGTTGATATGACAGAGGGAAGTATTTATTCAATTTCTGATGCTACGGAAGGTTATATTGAGCAACTTCAA
Source organism: uncultured Methylococcales bacterium (assembly GCA_964653275.1). Taxonomy (GTDB): domain Bacteria; phylum Pseudomonadota; class Gammaproteobacteria; order Methylococcales. The sequence goes on along the minus strand of CAZZET010000079.1, from coordinate 13,990 downwards.
GAACCGATGTTGATCCGGGGTTATTTCAGCGCTAAAACACATCCATTGCTAGCGCCTCTGGTCCCTCAACTTCGAGATTTAATCATTGAGTATGGTGTGACAGGATCAGGGAAAATAAGGGCTGAATTTATCGATCCATTGGAAAATCCCGAATTGGAAAAAGAAGCAGGTGAAAAATTTGGGATAAAACCGGTGCCTTTCCAAGTAGCTGATCGATACCAGGCCTCTTTAGTCAATTCTTATTTTGATGTGTTAATCCAGTACGGCGATCAATATGAGGTTTTGAGTTTCCGTGACTTAATTGAAGTTAAGTCTCAGGTTGAGGGTGAAGTGGATGTGGAATTAAGAAATCCGGAGTATGAGATTACCCGTAGTATCAAAAAAGTATTATACAAATATCAGAGTAGTGGTGATTTATTCGTGAATATCGAACAACCGATCAAGTTTGTTGGGTATTTTTCCGAAGATCGTCGATTACCAGACGCTCTGGTGAAATTTAAAAGTGAAATAACGGGCGTACTAGACGAGATCAAGTCTGCATCTGGTGGCAAATTCCAGTTTAATTTCGAAAATCCTGAAGCATCTGGATCTCTAGTTGCAACGGAAATTGCGGAAAATTATGGTTTTCGTCCTATGCGTGCGGGTTTGTTTGACCCTACCACATTTTATTTTTATATGATTTTGGAAGGTGATGGGCAAGTAATTCAAGTTCCACTTCCCGAAGATTTAGAAAAAGAAAGTTTGCGTCGGAGCATTGATGCAGGCCTTAAACGATTTTCGTCGGGTTTTATTAAGACTATCGCAATGAGCACGCCGGCGCCAACACCTCCTAATCCATACATGCAACAAGCACGGATGCCTAGTGGTAAACAATTCCGGTTGCTTCGGGAAATGCTTTCAGAAAACCATAAAGTTACATCGATTGATTTCAAAACTGGATTCGTACCAGAAGATGCCGACTTGCTGCTTATCGTTGCACCCAAAACCTATGATGAAAAACAACTTTTTGCAGTTGATCAATTTTTGATGAAAGGGGGTACAGTAATCCTCGCGACATCGCCCTTTTCGGCTAGTTTGAATCAGAATCTTTCCGTCTCGAAACATGATTCTGGTTTGGGGGAGTGGATGAAGCATCATGGAATTTTGATTGACGAAACGCTTGTCCTTGATCCGATTAACGCTAAACTGCCGATTCCCATCAGTCGAAATCTGGGAGGTTTTACAGTTCAGGAAATTCGTATGGTGGAGTATCCGTATTTTGTGGATATTCGAGAATCTGGTATGCACGGCGGGGAAATCACTGCGGGATTACCCCAATTAACCATGAATTGGTCCTCGCCAATCCAAATTGAGAAAAGTAAGAAAAAAGAACGTAAGGTCGTGGAATTTCTTATAAGCTCAGAAGGATCTTGGACTAACGATTCAACCCAAGTTTTGCCGGATTTTAACACCCATGGCCCGTTGGGTTTTGCGGCGCCTGAGCAACGACACTCATACCCCTTGGCAGTGATTGTTGAGGGTCGATTCGAGTCATTTTTCAAAGGCAAGGAATCCCCGTTGCTTGCATCCGAAGCGACTTCGGATAGTGAAGGTGAGGATCCGGAAAAACCCGAGTTAGACGAGGTAATTGTGGGGCTTATCGAAAAGTCTCCGGAATCTGCTCGCGTGATTGTTTTTGCATCCAACGAATTTCTTTCCGACGAGACAATTCAGTTGGCAGCAAGTGCTGGTGGTACACTCTATACCAACTCCCTTCAATTGGTGGAAAATGCTGTTGATTGGTCGTTGGAAGATCGTGGATTACTTTCGATTAGAAGCCGAGGGCATTTTTCTCGCACTTTGTATCCGCTGAGCGCGGAACGCCAAGTATTTTGGGAATATATGAATTATGCCTTAGGCATAATAGGTCTGATTATAGTTTACCTAATCTACCGGCATCGTCGTCGAAAGGCATACCAACACTATGCAGAAGTATTACAACAATCGGGAGTTTAGGCCATGAGTCGTTTAATTAAAGTACTTTGTGGTGTTCTTTTTGTTCAGCTGGTTTTAGCCCTGATTCTAAGCTTTACGGGAAGGGACACCAGTGCATTTTCCTCGAAGGAGTCATTGCTTGACCTGAAATTGTCCGAGGTTGATGAGATTAGCGTAGAAGAACAAGATGAACCGGTTTTAAGGTTACAAAGGAAGGATGATCGTTGGGAGATACCTGAATATTTTGGTTTTCCTGTAGATCAAGACAAGCTTGGGAAAGTTACTGATAAACTTTTAGGGATTAATAAATCGTGGCCTGTCGCCACTACCAAAGCAGCTGGGAAGCGATTCAAAGTGAACGCGGATGAATTCGAGAGGAAGATTGTTTTTTCAAAAGAAGGTGATGTTTTAAAGACGCTATATATTGGTTCGTCTCCGAGTTACCGCAAAGTTCATACACGTATCGATGATCAGGATGAAGTTTATTCGATTGAATTCAGCACCTTCGAAGTCGGTTCAAACCCTCACGATTGGGCCGATAAAAGCCATCTTCATGTCGATCGGGATCAAATTGCGGAATTGGTTTTGCCAACCGTTACCCTAAAAAAAGATGGAGAAAAATTCGTCATAGCGGACCTTAAGGAAAATGAAGATTCGAATGAGTCAGAGATTAATAACCTGACGAATAAAATTGCTAAGATCAATTTTACTGAGGTACTGGGTAAAGAGGATAAACCAGACTATCAGGAACAATCGCCTGAATTGGAGATAGGGTTGACCGATAAATCCGGTGATCAAATTAAATATACCTTTACTAAGTTAAAAGGCAAAGACGATTATGTACTTAAAAAGTCGACTGACGATTATTATTTCAAAATTGCCAAATATACGGTCGACGGTATCTTAGAATTCTCTAGAGAAAAACTGGTAAATAAAAAATCTGACAATGAAATTGAAAAGGATTCTGACGAAGAATTGAAAGTAACACCCTAATGGTATTTAGGAAAATCGAAATGGTCTGTGGACACCTAGCTTAGGTCTTTCGCATAAGAGTATAGATCGCACCAATTCTACAAAGGTTGAAATTGAAAAAAATTAGTCGCTTCGTATGGAAAAAACTGTTCGATAATTGAATTATGAAAACAGGATTTATAGGATTGGGGGCTATGGGTATATCCATGGTTCGAAATCTTGCCAAACAGGGTTTGCTGGCGACTATTTGGAATCGCTCGGAGGGTGTGGCTGCAAATGTTGCCGAGGAATTGGGCGTAGTACACGCGGATTCTCCAGCTGACTTAGCGCGACAAATTGATGTTCTTTTGACTTGTGTTTCGGCGGATTCGGATGTTATTGATGTTATTGAACGAGTACTTCCGGGATTAGATAAGGGAAATGTAGTTGTCGATATTTCCACAGTTAGTTGTGAGACAGCCAAACAAGTGGCTAGGATACTCGCTACAAAGTCTGTACATTTTCTCGATGCGCCGGTATCTGGTGGTACCGAAGGCGCTAAAAACGGAACGTTGGCAATGATGATTGGAGGCGATGAAGCGGTACTCAATAGGGTGAGGCCAATATTAAATGCTTTAACCAGTCGCATTATGTATATGGGTGATGTAGGTAACGGACAGGGAACTAAGGCGGTAAACCAAGTTATGGCGGCGGGCATTAATCAAGCGGTGACCGAAGCGCTTGCTTTTGGCGAAGCACAAGGATTGGCAATGGATAAGGTCATTGAGGTTATTTCTGAGGGTGCTGCGGGAAACTGGTTTTTAAATCATCGAGGTTCAACCATGACGCAGGGTGAATTTGCACCCGGTTTTAAAATCGCACTGCATCATAAGGATTTGATGATATGTAAGAAATCCGCACAAAATCTAAATATGGCGTTACCCTTGGCAGAAATGACCTTGGATCATTACAAAACGCTTATTAAAAGTGGATATGGCAATGAAGACATCTCCGCCCTTTATCGGATAAAAAAACCATAAATATTTGTGATAGTAAGGAAATAAAAAAACCCCTGTCCGGTTTCAAAATAATTTTGAGTTTTTAAACAACTAACTAAACTTGAGTGTCTTTATCGAATTGTGTGTCGGAATCCTTAGAGGTTCATCAGTCAATTCAATTAGTAGTGACTTCGCCTGTGATTTGTACTGGCGTTAGCTTGGGAGTTAAAAATGAATTCAAAAAGTCATAACGGAAGATGGTCTATATTTTTTGTGTTTGGGTTCTTAGTGGCCTGCACATCAGAACCTGATGTTCCTCTAGGGCAAGAACAAGTGAAGCCAGGCGAAGACGAAATCATTCAGTCAATAGGTGCGCTACTCCTGGGTCATCTGGAAGAACAATACCTAAACAAACGTACGCTGCGAGATACTCACCCTAAATCCAATGGATGCGTTAAAGGTACATTGACCGTACATGAGGATATTTCACCTGAGTACCAATACGGTGTTTTCCAAGGTGGAAAAAGTTATCCGATTTGGATGCGATTTTCAAATTCAGTCGAGGAAATAACGGATGACGAAGAGACAGATTTTCGGGGCTTGGGTGTGAAATTGTTCAACGTTCGTGGCGAACGTCTGTCTGAACCAGGTGATGAATTCCATACTCAGGATTTTCTCTTGCTTGGTCACGATGGGTTTTTCGCAGCCAATGGGGAGGAATTTTTTGATTTTTTCGATGCTAGTTTCAAGGGTCAAACACCATGGTTTTTAGTCACACATCTGCGCGGTGCCTATAACTTGTTCTCGGGTGCGAAACGCTATGCAAACCCTTTAGATGTGCAATGGAATAGCGTTAGTCCGTACGCCTTGGGTCCAAAAAAGGACGATGGGAGCTACACAAATGTAGTGCGATATGGAATTCGTTCCTGCGGCAAAAACAAGGGAACCATTCTTGATGATCCTTCTCCAGATTACCTGGAAGAAAATCTCCAAGAACAATTACAAAATGGCGAAGGTTGTTTGCACTTTATGATCCAACTTCAGACGGACGCTAAGAATATGCCGACAGAAAATACTTTAATACGTTGGGATCAAGGAGAGTCGCCTTTTATCAAAATTGCGACAATCAGAATCCCCTCCCAAATATTTACTTCAGAAAAACAAAAAGAATTCTGCGAAAATTTATCTTTTAACCCTTGGCACGGACTCGAAGTTCACCGTCCGATAGGCAGTATTAACCGTGCGCGGAAATCTGTAATGAAATTGATTTCAGATTATCGGTTGAAACAAAATAATATTACTCGAACAGAACCGACGGGTATGGAGGAGTTTTAAGAGTTGTAGTACTTTGATCTGCAAATTTACCAAAAATTTGTTGTTTCGGAACTGTAAAGGTTACTATACGGCTGGTATGTTTCCAATAATAATAAATTGGTTGTGAGGAGGGTGAAATGAATATACAAAACAAACTAAATGAAATAAAGGCATCGCCAAATGTAGGCACGAATGAACAAGAAATTCGATTTGTTGGGGGTTTAGTAGTCCTTTTGGCGTCGGCCGCAACGGCGAGTGTAATCTTGATGGTGGTTGGTGTTTATCTACTTGCAACTGCGTATTTGCGATGGTGCCCAGGATATAGCAAGCTTGGTAAGAATACATGTGAAGAAGGCAAAAATGTCGGTGCTCGTGAACAAAACATTCGTTACGGTATTGGTGCGTTAGTTGTTTTGGCGGCGGCAGCTTACGGCAGTGTTATTTTACTGATTGTTGGGGCAATAATTGCCGATACAGCACACATTCGGTGGTGTCCAGCCTACTATAAGCTTGGGAAAAATACATACGCAGCAGATAAATAAGTAATACGGTCTTGGTGCTTGGACGCCTAGGAAATAAAGGTCGGATTATTATAGCTTAAATTTTGCATTATCTTTCTACACGCGGCACGATTCCGTGACCCTGGTGTGTGCGCTTGAAAAAAGCGCTCAGTATGTGCTTTTGTGCGTGTACCGGAGGTGCTTGCATTCTTGTGGTGCCTCGTTCTGAAATTCAAGGACTTTCTTTCGTTCCATTGACTATGGCCAAATTAACAGCAATGCATTGGCCAAATGGTCAATCGATTTTACAAAATATCTACACAATGTTTCATTCTACTATATAACCATTTGATCATAATAGTTATTATCGTTTTGGCGCGAATGTTGATTCTCTATTGGCCTGGTATAGATAACCCTGTTATGAGAGAAGATCAATGGAATTTAAAGCGTGTTTGAAATTATTGGCGGATCAAAATGGTTCAGATTTATTTTTGACGACTGATGCACCACCCGTTGTTAAGATCGATGGTCGCATGAAACCTGTAGGTAGTAATAGGCTTAGCGCAGAAAACATTAAGCAAATTGCTAATGCCATCATGGACGAAGATCAACAAGCCGAATTTAAGGAAAAACCTGAAATGAATTTGGCTATGGTGGAACCTGGTATAGGTCGTTTCCGCGTTAATATTTTTAAACAACAGCTCCATTTGGCTATTGTCATCCGAAATATTAAAGCCCAGATTCCGAGTATCGATGGATTGGAGTTGCCGGAGATTTTAAAAAAAATCATCATGCAAAAAAGAGGTTTGGTCTTATTCGTTGGTGCTACAGGTAGTGGTAAATCAACTTCGCTGGCCGCGATGATTGATTATCGCAATAGCCATGCCGCCGATCACATCATTACAATTGAAGATCCGGTTGAGTTTATTCATTCTCACAAAAAATCCCTGGTGAATCAACGTGAAGTTGGGATTGACACCGATTCTTACGAAGACGCCCTCAAGAATACTCTACGCCAGTCTCCTGATGTAATTATGATTGGAGAAGTTCGCGCCCGAGAGACTATGGAACATGCGATTAGTTTCGCTGAAACAGGACACCTTTGTTTGTCTACTTTACACGCGAATAATGCTAACCAAGCTTTGGATCGTATTATTAACTTTTTTCCAGAAGATCGGCGCGATCAGCTATTGATGGATTTGTCATTGAATGTTCATGCATTTGTATCTCAACGTTTAGTTCAGACAGTAGATGGTAAACGTGTAGCGGCAATTGAAATAATGTTGGGGACACCTTTGATCAAGGATCTGATCCGTAAGGGTGACGTGCATTTAATTAAAGAAGTGATGGAAAAATCGGAAAATATTGGGATGCAAACCTTCGATAGCCATTTGTTGAAAATGTACCAACAGGAAGTGATTACATATGAGGAAGCTCTACGGAATTCCGATTCACCGAATAATTTGCGCTTAAAAATCAGCCTTGCGGAAAAGGGGAAACTCCATCAAGGGCAACAATCTAGTGGTGGCCAGGAAGAAGGCATGTCGAAATTGGAATTGGGCCTATTGGATAAACAGGATGGTAATATGTTTTCAGCTCATTAATTTATTTCAGATTGAACTATTTTAAGACATCCTAGTTGAAAAATTTTCCAATCTAAGTAGGATGGCCCCACTAGCATACTATTGGGGCCATCAATGCGTATTTTGCACACCATGATTCGGGTCGCGAATCTTGAAAAATCAATACAATTCTATACTGCCATACTTGGCATGAAGGTTTTACGTCAGAAAGATTATCCAGATGGCCGTTTTACTCTGGCATTTGTAGGTTACGGAGAGGAAGAGGACCATACAGTAATCGAATTGACGCACAATTGGGATATTGAATGCTACGAACAGGGAACTGGTTTTGGCCATATCGCGGTTGAAGTTAACGATGTTTATCAGGCAGTTGCCAACATAAGGGCGCAAGGGGGGCGGGTTATACGGGATGTTGGTCCTATGAAGCATGGCACTACCGTAATCGCTTTTATCGAGGATCCAGATGGTTACAAAATAGAATTGTTAAGTCCCAAGTGTTGATAAGGAGTGCACGTCGATATGTAATCCGTTGCCACAAAGAAGCAAATTAATCCAATAACCCATATTTGCAGTGTTACAAAACCCATTCAAGTTATGCGAACTAGCCAATTTCCACTCAATACCCTAAAAGAAATCCCTGCGGATGCAGAGGTTGCCAGCCATCGTTTAATGTTAAGGGCTGGGCTGATCCGAAAATTAGCGGCCGGTTTATATACTTGGTTGCCTTTAGGTTTAAGGGTACTGAGAAAGGTTGAACGAATTACCTGTCAAGAGATGGACGCTGTTGGCTCACTAGAAGTCCTGATGCCGGCTGTTCAGCCCGCCGAATTATGGGAGGAATCGGGGCGTTGGGATCAATATGGTCCCGAATTAGCACGTCTTAAAGACCGTCATGAACGTGATTTTTGCTTGGGACCGACCCATGAGGAGATTATTACTGATTTGGCTCGGAATGAAATCAAAAGTTATAAGCAACTTCCCATAACTTATTATCAGGTTCAAACTAAATTTCGGGATGAGATCCGGCCGCGCTTTGGCATAATGAGGGCTAGAGAATTCATCATGAAGGACGCTTATTCTTTTCATTTAAGCCAGCAATCTTTGGAAGAAACATATCAGAAAATGTATGGTGCCTATACCCGTATATTTGGTAGGCTTGGGTTGAAGTTCCGTGCTGTAATAGCTGATTCTGGCGCAATCGGTGGTCAAGTTTCTCACGAATTTCATGTGTTGGCCGAGTCTGGTGAAGATGCCATCGCTTTTTCCGACCAAAGTGACTATGCGGCTAATGTAGAACTTGCAGAAGCTCTACAACCGAGGGCTGAGTGTAATTCACCTACTAAAAATCGGATATTGGTTAATACACCAGAAAAACATAGTATCGAAGAGGTGAGCCAATTTCTGAATATTCCGGTAGAGAAATGTCTTAAAACTTTATTGGTAAAAGCCGAAGATGGTGGAATTATCGCTTTGTTGCTTCGGGGTGATCATGAACTGAATATTCTTAAAGCGGAAAAGTTGGATGGCGTTGCCGTACCTTTGGAGTTTGCTACCGATAGCCAAATCCAAATAGCTGTGGGTTGTCAATCAGGATCTATTGGTCCACTGGAATTGAATATTCCCATTGTGGCGGATCGGTCCACAGTACAACTTTCCGATTTCGTGTGTGGTGCGAACGAGGATGGAAAGCATTTTTCAGGTGTTAATTGGAACCGAGATTTGCCGTTGCCAACCCGTTTGGAAGATATCCGTTCGGTTAAAGCGGGCGATCAGAGTCCTGATGGCAAAGGGATTCTTTCTATTGCCAGAGGCATTGAAGTAGGCCATATTTTCCAACTTGGCACAAAATACAGCGAGGCAATGAATGCCCGAGTTCTTGACGAAAAAGGTAAGAACCAAACATTGATTATGGGATGTTACGGGATTGGAATATCCAGAGTGGTTGCGGCGGCCATTGAACAAAATCATGATTCACGCGGTATTATTTGGCCACAAGCAATCGCACCATTTGAAGTCGCCCTTTTACCAATGAACATGCATAAATCGCAAAGACTTCGTGAAAAAGCTGATGAACTATACCAACAACTACGGGATGTTGGAATCGATGTATTGTTTGATGATAGGAAAATTCGTCCGGGTGTTATGTTTGCGGATATGGAACTGATCGGAATTCCTCATCGTATAGTATTAAGCGATAGCGGTCTTGACGATGGTACAGTTGAATATCGTTCGCGCGAATCTTCTGAAAACCAAATATTTTCGATCGAAAATATAGTGGGGTTTCTAAAAGAAAATCTTAATGGGTAAAAGTGACTTAAGTTGCAACAGGGCAATATAAGATTTACGGAGAAGGGTATGAGGAAAAATGACGCCTGATAAAATACAGTTGGTAAAAGATTATCTCCTAGATTTACAAAATCGGATTTGCTCCGAGTTAGAAAAGGAAGAAGCCAATATTCGGTTCAAAGAAGATAAATGGGAATATCAAACTGGAGGGGGTGGGAAAAGTCGAGTAATTGCTGATGGCGATACGATAGAAAAAGGAGGGGTTAATTTCTCCCATATTCATGGCGCAGACCTTCCCGCTTCAGCTACAGCACACCGCCCGGAATTAGCGGGAAGAAACTTCCAGGCGTTAGGCCTTTCCTTGGTTATTCATCCACTTAATCCCTATGTGCCAACGGTACACGCAAACATACGCTTTTTTATCGCGGAAAAAAAAGACGAGCCAGCGATTTGGTGGTTTGGTGGGGGTTTTGACCTGACACCCTTTTACCCCTTTGAGGAAGATGCTGTGCATTGGCACCGAACGGCAGCCGATGCGTGCATAGCTTTTGGTGAGGATGTTTATCCTAAATTCAAAGACTGGTGCGATAGATATTTCTTTTTAAAGCACAGAAATGAAACGCGAGGTATTGGGGGATTGTTTTTTGACGATCTAAACGATTGGGGCTTTGAAAAGTGTTTTGATTTTCTGCGAAGCGTGGGGGATCATTACCTACCGGCTTATTTGCCCATTGTTCAGCGTCGAAAAAACATACCCTACGGTGACCGCGAACGCGCTTTTCAGCTTTATAGACGAGGCCGGTATGTAGAGTTTAACCTTGTCTTCGATCGGGGTACCTTATTTGGTCTGCAATCTGGTGGTAGAACCGAATCGATTCTGATGTCGCTTCCACCACTAGCCAGTTGGAAGTACGACTGGAAGCCTGAAAAAGATAGTTCAGAAGAGTTACTTTATAAGAAATTTTTGATTCCCAGAGATTGGTTATGAACCATCATTAGCCGAATCTTCTGCGCCAACCGTATCTACCTGTGCGGTCGCTGGTCCAGCGTTCGCCGCTTTGTTATTTCGCTCAGCTAGGTTTTGAATCACGATATCCAGGGAACCCGTTCGGGCAATTTCATTTCTTATACTACTCCGGTAGTTTGTTACCAAACTAATACCTTCGATAATTACATCGTAGACTTTCCATGTGCCGTTTTTACTTATCATTCGGTAGCTAATAGCTACCGGTGCGGAACCGGATTGCAGAACTTCTGTTTTAACGATTATTTTTTTTTCTTCGGGTTTTAAGTCCAAGGGTAAAAAGCGGATTTCCGAATTGGCGTATTCGGTAAACGCTGTTGTATAGGTTCGGACTAGGAGTGTTTTAAACTCTTTCTTAAACCGCTTTTTCTGATCGCGGTTGGCTGTCCTCCAATGTTTACCCAAAACGTAGGCTGAAAATCGATTAAAGTCCAAATGCGGCTCGACTACGGTCAATACAAACTCACGGGCCTTGGCTGTATCGTTTTTAATGTCTTCTTGTTTCAATCGTTCCTGCAGTGTGTCTGCTATTTCCTGAATCACTTGTTGAGGAGGCAGTAAGGACTCATCGGCTTTTAGAGTATAAGTGCAAACAGACAACATGAAAATCATGAATCCGTTTAAAACCGCCGATTTATGAGGAGTGATTGAGTTTTTCATAATTTTTTATGATAACCTTTTTTGGTAGGGGAATTAGAATGATTATTCCAGCAATTAACCTATAGTAATTAAAACCATAGCAAAAATGAATACCGATGCCAGAAAAACCCAAACATAATATGTATTTTCCACAAACACGCATGCGAAGGATGCGGCGGGATTCTTTCAGCCGGAATCTGATGAAAGAGTCGACATTGGCTATCAGTGATTTGATTTATCCGGTATTTATTTTAGACGGCAAGAATGTACGAGAACCTGTTGGGTCCATGCCCGGTGTGGAACGATTAAGCTTAGATTTGCTTGTTAAAGAAACCGAAGCTTTGGTTCGGCTCGGAATTCCGGCCATCGCTCTGTTTCCAGTTACGTCGTCGGATAAAAAGTCTGAAAACGCAAGTGAAGCGTACAATCCTAATGGTCTTATCCAGGTTGCAGTTAAAACCCTTAAGGCTGAATTCCCCGAAATCGGTGTGATTACGGATGTTGCTCTTGACCCCTTCACAACGCACGGTCAAGATGGCCTCATCGATGAAACTGGCTATGTGGTTAATGACGAAACCGTTGAGGTATTAGTCAAGCAGTCCGTATCTCACGCTGAAGCGGGAGCGGATATTGTAGCGCCTTCCGACATGATGGATGGGCGGATAGGGATGATTCGTAGAGCATTGGAGGCTGAGGGTTTCATAAATACCCGTATTCTTGCATACTCCGCAAAGTATGCCTCGCATTTTTATGGTCCATTTCGTGATGCGGTGGGTTCGGGTAAAAATCTTGGTGGAGGCGATAAGTACAGTTATCAAATGGATCCTGCTAACACTAACGAGGCGCTTCGTGAAGTTGCTTTGGATTTACAGGAGGGTGCCGATATGGTTATGGTTAAACCGGGGATGCCCTACTTAGATGTAGTTCGCCGGGTCAAGGAAGAATTTGGAGCCCCGACTTTCGTGTATCAGGTGAGTGGGGAATACGCCATGTTGAAAGCTGCAGCCCTAAATGGATGGCTCGATGAAAAACAGACAGTTTTGGAATCTTTGCTTGCATTCAAGCGCGCTGGAGCTGATGCGATACTAACCTATTTTGCTAAATCTGCAGCCATGTGGATTAATGAACATTGAGTCTTTGTTTTAAAACAAAATACATTCGCACTGAACAGTGGATTTTCTATATTCTAGAACATGACTGGTAGGTTATCTTTTTGGCGTAATTTCTTCAGGATTGATTGGTTATAATTAACTTTCCTTTGCAGGGGTGTGTAATCCGCGATAGTATAGTTTTATGAAAAAATAATCGTCTAGGAGGCAGTTGGAAATGGCCAAACAAGACTCAAACCCGCCGGTCGAAGGTGTCGTTAGTACTTTCAAATTTCAGTTCGAAGAAGCGATTTTGATTGTTTTAATCATATTGTCCGTATCTGGCGTCTTGCTTACAAATTTTTCTTCAACCGATGGTTGGTGGTATTGGATGGCCATGATCTTTGTTTTTGCTATTACGGCCATGATCATAGGGGCTATTGAAGCAAAAAAAGGGACCCATTTCATAAAAGATTTGTTGGCTACTCAAACGATACACTGGTTAGGCGCCATGGCGGTCATGATCGCTGCTTTTTCTTTATTACATGCAGGGGTCATGGACGAACAGGCCACGGGATTGGTTATTTTACTAATTCTTTCTTTGGCTATCTTCTTGGATGGTATTCGGATTGGGTGGCGGTTTAGTATGATCGGTGTTTTTCTTGGAATAACAGCGGTAATTGTTGCTTACGTTAAAGATCATATATTATTTGTTGTGGGTCTTGCGATCCTAATCATTGGGATTACAATTTTCTGGGGAAGAGACAAGCGAATAAGACAGTCGATCGAACCCTAATAAAGAGTTCCAGAATATTTTACTTGCTATCTTGAGATATGCAAAAGTCTGAGCGCTACGCAGTTTTTGGCCATCCCATTGATCACAGTAAGTCACCGGCAATTCACGAATTGTTCGCCAAACAGACAGAGCAGCAAGATTTTGAGTATACCGCTCAAGATGTCCTTCCCGAATGTTTCACTCGTGCTGTCAAAAAGTTTTTTTCTAAAGGCGGTAAGGGATTGAATTGTACCGTGCCCTTAAAACAGCTTGCTTGGGAGCTTGCTGGAGAGAAAAGTACGCGGGCGGAAATCAGCAAAGCGGTGAATACGCTTGCACTAAAGTCGGACGGCACAATAGTTGGTGATAATACCGACGGGGTTGGTTTTATCAACGATTTGGTTCAGAATCTTGGCATTAATCTAGAGGGTATAAAAGTATTAATTCTAGGTGCAGGAGGTGCCAGCCGAGGAATACTTAAACCCTTACTCGACCAATACCCGGAAACAGTGGTGATTGCAAATAGAACCTTATCAAAAGCAGTGCAGTTGGAACAGGAATTCCAGAGCTTTGGACCTGTTTTTGCGAGTCGTTTTGATGATTTAGAAGGCCAGGCCTTTGATGTCATTGTTAATGCAACCGCGGCGAGTCTCCAAGGCACAGTTCCCCCTTTACCCGATAACATAATCCGTCCCTCAGGGGTTTGTTACGATTTGGCCTATGCTAATGAACCTACTGCATTTGTCGTTTGGGGAAGACAGAATAGGGTCGCTAAAACCGTTGATGGCCTAGGAATGCTTGTTGAGCAGGCGGCAGAAGCATTTGCCTTGTGGCGCGGGATTCGCCCGGACACGAGGC
>CAZZET010000078.1:0-17197 GCA_964653275.1 uncultured Methylococcales bacterium | reverse complement strand
AATAAATCAGGTGTTTGTTTTACCGGGCATGGTTTCACCTGCCAGAGAAAGCCAAGTCTCAATGACCGTATCAGGATTCAGGGAAACACTTTCTATGCCTTGATCCATTAACCACTGTGCCAAATCTGGGTGGTCGGAAGGGCCCTGGCCGCAAATACCGATGTATTTTCCCGCATCACGACAAGCCTGGATGGACATTTTCAGGAATGCCTTGACCGCCGGGTTACGCTCATCAAACTTGTCCGCGACCAGTCCCGAATCCCTATCCAGCCCCATGGTTAATTGTGTCAGGTCATTAGATCCGATTGAAAAACCGTCGAAATATTCGAGAAAATCTCTTGCCAGAATTGCATTGGATGGTAGTTCACACATCATTATAATTTTAAGATCATCTTTACCCCGCTGTAGACCATTTTCTTTTAACAGCTCAATTACCCGGGCCGCTTCATCTACTGTCCGAACAAAGGGCACCATCAATTGCACATTTGTAAGTCCCATATCATTTCGGACTTTAACAAATGCTTTGCATTCCATTTCAAAACAATCCCTGAAGGTTTCTGATACATAGCGTGAAGCCCCGCGAAAACCAAGCATAGGGTTTTCTTCTTTTGGTTCAAATTGATCCCCACCGATTAAGTTGTAATATTCATTGGATTTAAAATCCGACATCCTGACAATGACGGGATTAGGCACAAATGCAGCAGCCAACGTGGAAATACCTTCGGTTAATTTATCAATAAAAAAATCTATAGGACTGGTATAACCACTGATCCTTTTTTGAATTATTGCTCTGGTATCGTTTGACATGCTATCCATATTGATCAGGGCCTTGGGATGTACACCAATCATTCCGTTAATAATAAATTCCAGTCGGGCAAGGCCAACACCATGATTCGGATAGGATGCAAAATCGAATGCACGGTCTGGATTGCCGACATTCATCATTACCTTCAAATCAATTTTCGGCATGGAATCAAGATGAATATTTTTTAACTCAAACGGCAAAATTCCTTCATAGATAAAACCAGTATCCCCCTCAGAACAGGAAACGGTGACGGCTTTTGTGTTGGCAAGTTTTTCTGTACCGTCGGATGTGCCAACAATTGCAGGTATACCCAGCTCTCTGGCAATTATTGCAGCATGACAAGTACGACCGCCACGATTGGTAACGATTGCCGATGCGCGTTTCATAATCGGTTCCCAATCCGGATCCGTCATATCTGTGACCAATACATCGCCGACCTGGACCTGATCCATATATTTTATATCGGATATGATTTTTACTGGGCCACTACCGATTCTCTGACCTATGCTTCTTCCTGTTACCAGTATTTCAGAACGTTCACCCATGATGTATCGCTCAATACTTTGATTTGAAGCACGACTTTTAACTGTCTCGGGTCTTGCCTGAAGGATATAGAGTTTGCCATTTTCTCCATCTTTACCCCATTCGATGTCCATGGGGCGGCCATAATGTTTTTCTATCGTTAGTGCATAGTGCGCCAGCTCTTCTATGTCTTTGTCATCGAGAGAAAATTTTAATTGTTCACTTTCTGAAGTTTTGACAATGATCGTAGGCTGATCTCCCGACTCATCAAAGATCATTTTTTCAGCTTTACTGCCCATAGTTCGCCGCAGAATTGCTTGCTTGCCTGATTCCAGGGCAGGTTTATAGGCGTAAAACTCATCGGGATTGACCGATCCCTGAACAACACATTCCCCCAGACCAAAAGATGAAGTAATAAAGATGACATCTTCAAAGCCGGACTCTGTATCCATTGAGAACATGACACCACTGGAGCCTAAATCACTACGCACCATTTGTTGAATACCCGCAGACAAGGCAACCGCTTCATGATCGAAACCCTGATGTACCCGATAAGCAATTGCACGGTCATTGTAAAGTGATGCAAAAACTTTTTTGACTCGAATGAGAATGTTTCCAATGCCACGTATATTGAGGAAGGTTTCCTGTTGTCCGGCAAAAGAGGCATCGGGCAGGTCTTCTGCTGTCGCCGATGAGCGGACGGCAACAGATACATTTTTACCGGCCCTATTTTCCAATTCTTTATATCCCTCTCTGATTTCCTTTTCCAGTTGCGATGGGAAGGGTGCTTCCATGATCCATTGGCGTATTTGTTTGCCAGATGCTGTTAACTTTCCTATATTATCAACATCAAGATTCCTGAGGTCGTTATTAATTCGATCAGCAAGTCCTTCATGCCGAAGAAATTCGCCATAGGCATCCGCCGTTGTTGCATAACCCCCTGGCACCATGACGCCAGCATCTGCCAAATTTGAAATCATTTCACCCAATGAAGCATTCTTTCCACCGACGATTCCAACGTCATTCATGCCCAGTTTTTCAAACCAAATCACATAACTATTCATGTACACTTCCCAACTTATCTCTATTGGTTATAACATTTTCTATTTATGAATCGAAAAGTTTTTTTTATTTCCGACGGTACGGCAATCACAGCTGAAACTATAGGCCGAACTCTACTCACTCAATTCAAAAAAATTGAGTATGAACAGATGACGGTACCATTCATTCGCTCTGAGCAAAAGCTTTCTCCTGTGATTGATCTGATTAATCGCGCAGAAGCTGAGTCAGGCTCTCGGCCACTGGTTTTTTCGACCCTGACCAATACTGATTTAACCAATAAACTGGCAAAATGCAACGCTTTAGTTCTCGATTTATTTAGTACTTTTATTAATCCATTGGAGGCAGAACTCGGCACACGTTCTATCCATATTGCGGGCCAAACACATAGTCTCGTAAACAAGGGCATCTATGATAAACGTATGGAAGCGATAAATTTCACACTGACTCATGACGATGGCGCCAGTGTTCGACAACTCAAAGATGCACAAATCATTATAATTGGTGTTTCCCGTTCTGGAAAAACACCTGTTTCTGTGTTTTTAGCCATGCAATTCGGCCTTCGTGCAGCAAATTACCCCTTGACCAATGATGATGTCGGATCCGCCCGATTTCCAAAAATTTTACACGCGCATCGCGACAAACTATATGGCTTGATAATTGACCCGGAGCGATTGCAGCAAATTCGCCAAATACGTAAACCGGGTAGTACCTATGCGTCAATTAGACAGTGCAGGAAGGAGATAAACGACGTTGAATATATGTATCAATATGAACACATACCTTATCTTGATGTGACACATTCATCCGTTGAAGAAATCACCTCGCAAATCATTCAGGAAAAGGGTTTGAAACGATAGAAGAATAAGACTGTAAATTTCATTATTCGGTATGACGAAATAAGTTTATTCTAACAAGTTGTGTAAATTAATATTCACCAAAAGATGAAAGACTTAACAGAAAAAACATCCGATTAAGTATAGTAGCTTGCAGTCTATGACACTTGGATGGATTGCATCGACCGAGGATGTGGTACTGCTCCCTCATCGTTCAATGAGTGTAGACCACCGCGTCCATGGGTACTCTGTCTCTATCACACTCAAAGGGAGATTGATTTTTAAATTACGGTCTAGATCACTGCACAGAAGATGAAGCCTTGATCATCCGCAATTGGCCGAATGCAGCAATTCGCCCAATCTATCTGAATGACCGTTTCAGAGCAGGTTCCAGACATTCAGGCTTTTATCATTAAGATCAGGTAGAGGTGAAAGTAACTGATAGAAACATTACAAATTGATTTCCTTTTACAATGGGTCTTTTGTTGTAGGCAATGTTTGAAACCAACTTTACTCAAACCTAACCATACTGAATACTTTTCCAGCGGTTACGTAACCTTAAACCACTCCCCCTTCGATGCGGATATACAAATCTGGCCAAGGTTTCAAATATAAATTAAAAAACAAATTAGTTTAATTTGAAATCAATTTCAAAATTTTAGAAATGAAAATAGAACTGCATCGATACGACACAAATTGGAAGAAGACTATAACTGTTTTCTAATAAATGAACTTCCAGTATAAAACCTGGGTTACAGGATTTAGGCGATATGGAGACCTAGCAAAGACCATGGGGGAACCCAATCGGGAACCCAACAAGGTTGTTTTGGCGCGATTGAAATATAGAATCAATCTAACTAATTGAAATTATTGGAGCTGGTGGACAGATTCGAACTGACGACCTGCTGATTACAAATCAGCTGCTCTACCAACTGAGCTACACCAGCTTATGAAGGGGCGTTATAAGGAACAATAATTTGAAAAATTTCAGGTCCACACCCTTGAAGCGGACGGTATCATACTACATCTACATGAAATTAATCCAATAGTCTGCGCTAAATAGCCTTTTATACACCGGCCACTTGTTTCCGTAGGGTCAACGACCAGGAGGAAGTCCTTCTATTTCTTTCGAGCAACGCGCCTTTGTTTTCATATTGAAAGTCATTGATCTTCCGAAAAAGCTCGGTTCCACGCATTACTCCGCTTCGAGTTTTAAACGGGGCTAATATAGTATCTTCCACAATCACGAATTGGCCATCCATCTTTCCTAATGACGAATGCATTGACACCCAGTAAGTATAGTCCTTAGCTTTTCCAAACGGTTTAATTTCGAAACTGTTTTTATATTCTACCGTCCTGTACTTGTTTTCGGGCTTCGACGTCAAACCCATCAGGCACTCGACTTGCCAAACTTCCGAATGATGGGAAATGGTAAATTTACCTTTAACATCAGCTATTTCACCATCTTCATCACTATAGCGTCCGTTGGCTTTCCATGTTGCTTCTTCGAATAGAAAAGTGTGTTTGCCTGTTGACATACTGAAAGAAGAAAAAAGTTTGGACAAAAAACTCAGATCCACTGCGAATCCACCCTACCATGTCGATAAACAAGTGCACTTTTAGCCAGAAAATTCATGTCGCCATCGTTGATTTCGATTTGATTTTGTCAATTGCACGATCAATTCGAATTAACGTTTTTTCGCGACCAAGCAAGGTCAAGGTAATATCGATTGGTGGCGACACGGAAGTTCCCGTTATCGCCACTCGAAGTGGTTGCGCCACTTTTCCAAGTTTAAGATCCAAAGATTCAGCCGTTTCTATAACGATTTGATTTAGCGCTTCCGGCTCCCATACCTTATTATCTCTTAGCTTTTGTGCCAATGCCTCAAGGGGTACCAAACTGACAGGTTTTAGGTTTTTCTTCGCGGCTTTTTCGTCGTAACATTCAAATTCTCGATAAAAGAATTCGCTGGCTTTTGCCATTTCAACCAACGTTTTACAACGACTCCTTAGGACCTTGATCACTTCGATTATATCGGGACCTTGGGCGGAATCGATTTTCAATCGAGCAAGATGTGGCGCCAAATGGTTCGCAACGTGACCCGGATCGCCATTCATGATGTACTGATGGTTAAGCCATAATAATTTGTCGGTATTAAAAGTTGACGCAGAAAAGTTAACATCCTTAATGTCAAATAACTCGATCATTTGATCAATCGAAAAAATTTCCTGGTCTCCGTAGGACCAACCTAACCGCACCAGATAGTTCAACAATGCCTCAGGAAGAAAGCCATCCTCCCGATATTGGATAACACTCACCGCACCATGGCGCTTCGACAGCCGCGCCCCATCAGAGCCCAAGATCATTGGCACATGAGCGTAATGTGGCGGCTCATACCCCATCGCTTCGATCAAATTAATTTGTCGAGGAGTATTGTTGATATGATCGTCACCACGAATTACATAGTTGATTTTCATATCCAGGTCGTCGACGACAACAGTCAAATTGTAAGTTGGCGAACCGTCGGATCGGGCTATTATAAGATCGTCCAACTCGGTATTTTGGAAGACGATTTCGCCTCGTATCACATCGTGAAAAACAACTTTACCATCGTCTGGATTTCGAAACCGAATTACCGGCTCTACGCCTGGCTGTGGTTCTTTACATTCACGGCAACGCCCGTTATAGCGGGGTTTCTCTTTGCGCGCCATTTGCTCGGCCCGTAGCAAATCCAGTTCGTCTTTGGTGCAATAACAATAATAAGCCTTGCCATTGTCGAACAAGTCTTTAATCACTTCCTTGTATCGGTCGTACCGTTGAGTCTGAAAAAAAGGGCCTTCATCGTATCCCAATCCTAGCCATTGCATACCTTCCAATATAGCGTTCACAGACTCCTGCGAAGAACGTTCAAGGTCGGTATCCTCGATACGCAACACAAATTCCCCATCATTTTTACGCGCATATAACCAGGAAAAAAGCGCCGTGCGAGCCCCACCCACATGCAAATAACCTGTCGGGCTCGGAGCAAATCGCGTTCTTACAATCATCTATTTTATATTTTTGATAAAAATTGAGAAATGAAACCAAAGATCCAGGTAATAGTAACAAATTTGAGTATCCGGAAGTTGGTCATGATCTTCCTTTTTTCACCTGCTTTGAGTTCGGGTACAATAGTCCCTGGATATTGTCACATGACCTAACGGTTGAAATCCAAAATCTGGTGCCTTAATTTTACTATTATCAAATGCTTGACTAAGAGTTCGCTATGAAATTTGATCTTTCACAAATTCCAACCACATTGGATGTTCTCCATGTGGCACTACTCGGCGTTATTTTTGTACTGGTTATTCTGCTGTTGACGTTGTTAACGGCTATTATGCTGAGATTATTGAGAAAACCCAAACCGACTAAAGAAAAAAAAGTGAGTGAAACGGTTGTAGAAAATTCGACCGTCCAACCCGCTAAGCAACAATCGGTACCCGCACCTGTTATCTTAAAAGAGGCCTCTCCCGATGCCGCTTTGCAATTGTTGAGTTTGTTCCAACAAGAAGCACGATTTATAGATTTTGTTGAAGAAGATATCACTGCGTATTCCGATACGGATATTGGAGCCGCCGCCAGGGTTGTTCACGAAGGGTGCCACAAAATCCTACATAGCCATTTTAATTTCGAACCTATCCGAAACGAAGAGGAAAACGCCCCAATTACGCTCCGCAAGGGCTTCGATTCATCCGCAGTCCGTCTAACCGGAAATATTGTTGGCAAAGCTCCGTTCAAGGGAATATTGGTTCACCGTGGTTGGCGAGTAAATGAAGTAAATTTACCAAAAATCGCTGATGGTCATAATGTCGAAATCCTTGCCAGTGCAGAGGTCGAGCTGTGAGCAATGAAAATCCCACCCCATCCTCCCGATATTCGATTGGCATAGACCTTGGGACCACTAATAGCGTGTTGTCCTACGTTGACTTGCACGATAGTGAGGATGAGAATATCGTCCAGGAAGTTCTACTGATTCCTCAATTGACCTCTCCGGGTGCGGTCGACGAAAAAACCCAATTACCCTCCTTTATTTACCAAGCACATCCTGATGAATTATCCGAATCCGATACCGTGCTACCCTGGGCGTCCAATCCAACTGCCAATGTTGGTTTTCTGGCCAGGGAACTAGGCACCAAAACACCGATTCGATTAGTTTCAAGTGCTAAAAGTTGGTTGTGCCATTCGGGTGTCGACTGCCGCGCGCCGATATTGCCTATCGAGGCCCCCAAGGAAATCGATCGGATTTCCCCTCTACAAGCCTCGATATACTTTTTAGAACACCTACGGGATGCTTGGAACTATAAGCACCCCGATACACCTATCGAAACCCAACAATTAACGATCACGGTACCTGCATCGTTCGATCCGGCTGCCCGTGAACTCACCGTGGAAGCAGCACGCTCGGTTGGAATGAATCAGGCTATCTTGCTGGAGGAGCCACAATCAGCGCTTTATAGCTGGATCCAAAGGAGTCATGGCGACTGGCGAGATCATGTCAGTATCGGAGATATTATTTTGGTAGTCGATGTGGGTGGTGGTACCACCGATTTATCTTTGATTGCAGTCACCGCAGATCAAGGAAATCTAGTTTTAAACCGGGTGGCTGTGGGCGATCATATCTTGTTGGGTGGTGATAATATGGATCTAGCCCTGGCCTATGTGGTCAAAGCCAAAGTAGAAGCCAACGGACAAATGCTTGAACCCTGGCAAATTCAGGGACTAACCCATGGCTGTCGGGATGCCAAAGAGGCCATGCTATCCGATCCAACTGTCGAACAGGTTCCTATCGTCGTGCCCAGTCGGGGATCTAAACTAATTGGTGGTACTTTGCGTACCGAGCTAACCCGTGCCGAAATTAACCAAACACTTGTAGAAGGATTTCTGCCCAAGGCGGAGGCTTCCGAGCGCCCATTCTCGCAACCTAGAACTGGGCTCACCACTATCGCCCTCCCCTATGCCCAGGATCCGGGCATCACCCGGCATTTAGCGATATTTCTAAATCGCCAATTATCAGCAACTAGCGAACTGGAAGGCTTCGATCTTCCGGAAACGTCAAGTTTTTTGCACCCCACAGCGGTTTTGCTCAATGGGGGTGTCTTCAAAGCAGATGCATTAACTAATCGGCTTATGGACGTTTTAAACGGTTGGTTAAAAGCAGAGCAAGCGCCGGCAGCCAGACTTCTTGAAGGTGCCGATCTGGACTTGTCTGTTGCTCGGGGTGCTGCCTACTATGGGTACGTTCGACAGGGTGGCGGTGTTAGAATCCGTGGTGGTACAGCCGCAAGTTACTACATTGGTGTAGAAAGTGCGATGCCTGCGGTTCCCGGAATGCCACCACCCCTTCAAGCAGTATGTGTTGCACCCTTCGGTATCGAGGAGGGGACTCAACAGGAATTGCCTCCGCATGAATTTGGTTTAGTAGTTGGAGAACCCGTCCGATTTCGTTTTTTTGGTTCCACCGTCAGGCGCGAAGATAACGTGGGGACGCGGCTCGATCATTGGATGCCCGATGAACTCGAAGAATTGGATGAAATCGAAATCACACTGGCAGAGGAAGCCCGAGATCCCGGAGAAGTAGTGCCAGTGCAACTCGGCGCCGCAGTAACTGAAGTCGGTACGCTACAGCTTGAAGCAATCGCTAAAGAAGGGGGCCAACGCTGGAAAATCGAGTTTGATGTACGAGCGGGAGAAGAGAGGGATAGTTCGGCTGAAGAATCCGGAAAAAGTACCCAAAATATACCCATCGAAAATCAAACATCCCTAGGCACGAATGATGAGAATACAGACGGTAGGGATGATTCTGAAACATCAACAGATGACATAGATGCCCCTGAGTCGTCGGAATCGGGGAAGAAAAGTGGCTTCTGGGGTTTTAATAAGTAACATTTCTCGCAAAAATTAAACTCTCTGTAATGCTCATCTATGGTTCTGTCGTGTGCTTTGAAACCGATGTCCAATCCGATTCAATTCCAATAGCTTAAACTGTTCCATAGGCCTAATTCCTGAGCGTTGAGAAATTCCTCCAAAACTCACAGTTCAAGATATCTTGTCGGTATCGACCTTGGTACAACTCACACCGTAGTCGCTTATGCCGATACTCAAGAGAAGGACTCCGAAGTCCGTCTTTTCCCCATTCAGCAATTGGTAGCGCCAGGGGAAATAGATGAGCGCCCAATGCTACCTTCGGTGCGCTACCATCCGGCCGAGGGAGAGCTCACCGACACTGATGCCCAGCTACCTTGGCCTAAACCCGATATCGGAGACAATATTCTCCAATCCGTCGTTGGTACATTAGCTCGTCAACTGGGCTCTAAAACTCGAGGTCGGCAGATCACCAGTGCTAAAAGCTGGCTTTGTCATAGTGCTGTGGATCGTACCGCAGATATTCTCCCTTGGGGTGCCCCCGATGGAGTAGCAAAGATTTCACCAGTGCTTGCCAGTGCTGATTTCCTATCGCATATTCGCTCGGCGTGGAATCTTCGGTTTCGATCTGATCCTCTAGAGAATCAGTCCATCGTTGTAACAGTGCCCGCATCATTTGATGAATCAGCCCGCGCCCTAACCGTTGAAGCTGCCGATACCGCTGGCTTGAATGGGATAAATCTACTTGAGGAACCCCAGGCCGTATTCTATGATTGGTTATTGCGCCATCAACACGATCTTGACATATCACTTCAAAATATCCGTTTAATACTAATTTGCGATGTTGGTGGAGGTACTACCGATTTCACCCTGATTCAAGTAGAACACTCAGATGGAAATCCTAAATTTAGTCGTATCGGGGTGGGCGACCACCTTATGCTGGGAGGTGATAATATTGATTTAGCCCTAGCTCATCGAGTTGAAAAACAATTGGAATCTAGCAAAAAGCGCTTATCCACCGCTGAACTATTCCAATTACTCGAACAATGCAGATCGGCCAAGGAAAAACTACTCTCTGATAATGCGCCAGAAATTGCTCAAATCACTTTATTAGGTTCAGGTTCCAAGCTGATTGGAACTGCTCGAACGGTTCAGATCACAAAAAACGAAGTAAATGAGATCGTTTTGGATGGCTTTTTTCCAAAAACTGCATATGAGGATATACCGGACCGCCGACGAAGCGGCGTGGTCGAATTTGGACTACCCTATGTCGCTGACCCCGCGGTTAGCAAACAAATTGCAGCCTTTTTGAATTATCACACCCAAGCTTGTCGAAAGGCACTAGACGGTAAAGGAGAGAAACCAATACCCGATGCGATTCTCTTGAATGGTGGGATTTTTCGTAGCCCAATAATTGCCAACCGCGTAATTGACCTGGTCGGTTCATGGAGCACAAAACCTGCAACTCAACTAGAAAACTCTAGGCCCGATTTGTCTGTAGCCTATGGCGCCGTAGCCTATGCTCTTTCTCGTCGAGTTGGAAAAATACAACGAATCGGAGGCGGTTCCGCCCGGAGCTATTTTCTGACTGTCGAAAGCGAAGAAGGCAGTCACCAGAGAGGGGTTTGTGTCCTCCCTAAAGCGACGGAAGAAAACTGTGAAGTTCGGCTTAGTCAACGAACGTTCTCACTTAAATTGGGCCGCCCGGTACGGTTCCATTTGGTTTCAACAACTGAAGACACCGAATATCAAGCCGGTGATCTAGCAAATATAGAAGAAGACCATTTTATTTCCCTGCCCCCCTTAGCTACCGCTATGGAACAGGACGATCCTACGAAAAACCAAGAAGTCCTCGTGCAGCTCCTGACGACACTCACTGAAATCGGCACAATACAGCTACAGTGCGTATCGGTCGGTGATTCTGAACAACGTTGGGATGTAGAGTTTCAAGTTCGTAAACAATACGCAATGAATGCGTCGATAATCGATAGGCTGCCGTCGTCTTTTCCAAATGCAGCGAAACATGTTCAACTCATTTTTGGAAAAAAATCTAAGCAGCTGGCACCGAAAGCGATCAAGGGATTGCGAGCCGAACTTGAAAAAATGATAGGACCGCGTATCGATTGGAACACCACGGTTCTGCGTGCTCTTTTTAGTGTATTGCTGGAAGGCATTAAACACCGACGTCGCTCAGCGAACCATGAACGCATTTGGCTAAGTTTAACTGGTTACTGCCTTCGCCCGGGTTATGGCGATTCCCTAGACGATTGGAGAATCGAGCAAATTTGGCAAATTTATTCTCAGAATCTACAATTCATCAACGAAACTCAAAACTGGTCAGAATGGTGGACCTTGTGGCGGCGTATTGCAGGTGGTTTAAACGCCGAACAACAAGAAAAAATCTTTGATGATATTGCTAAATTCATTAACCCCGCCACAGCTCGGCAAGGCAAAGTGGCCACATCTGCTAAAAACAGAGGTTATGATGATATGGTTCGACTTGCAGGGGTCCTGGAACGACTTGAAGCCGATAAAAAAGTCATGCTCGGCAAATGGCTTTTAAAGCGACTGCAAAAATCCGGTGAACCTCTCCAAACCTGGTGGGCACTTGGCCGCATTGGCGCCCGTGTCCCTTTTCATGGCAGCACACATAATTTAGTACCCAAAGACATAGCCGACCAGTGGTTAAAACAGATATTGGAACTGAATTGGAAAAAAGCCATTAACATTCCCTTTGCGGCAACCCTGATCGCCCGCATGAATGGCGATCGCGAATGGGATATCGACTTGCAATTGCGGGAACGAATTGTTGAATATTTGGACGAAATCAAAGCGCCCGTTTCCTGGGTCGCAATGGTTCAACGCCGCCAAGAATTGGACGAGGCCGACGAAAAAAGGATATTCGGTGAGGCATTGCCTCCTGGGCTGAAATTGATACGCTAGAATAAATGCTCCACCGAATAGCTAAAAGCTTCAAGCACATAGCGCCAGCAGTCGATTTCTGGTCGTTGAGGTTATCCGATACCCAGCTTGAACGTATCAGTGTCCGGCAAGATATCGTCGAACCGGTTAAATCATTTAGAAGTACAGGTGCGTTGATTTCTCTTGTCGAGGGGAAAGGAATGGGGTATGCCGCCACTTCTAATCTAAGTCCTTCTGGTTTAAAAAGGGCAATCGATCAAGCGCTTAATTGGGCGCGTACAAGCACCCGGTTTCATATGATGGAACCTTGCCACTATCCTCGGCCAAAAATTTCTGGTACTTATACTTCGAAAGTCAAGCAACCTTGGAATTCTGTTCCACTTCCCTGGAAAATTGACTGGTTAAAAACCATAAATCGAAACTTAAAGTTACACGATAACATCGTCGACTATTGGGCATTGATAGAAAATTCGGAGTCGGAAGTTGTCCTGCTTAGTCCTGAAATAGAAATTAACCAATGTTTCAGCTCGATCACACCTATGTTATCTGCTGTCGCACATGACAGAGGAGAAACCCAAAGCCGAAGTTATGGGCCCGAATATGTCGCTCAGGCTGGATTGGAGCAGCTTGATCACATCCGATTTGAGGCTAATGCAAAGCGTATAGCGGAAGAATCTATGCAGCTCTTGAGTGCACCTAACTGTCCAACAGGCCAATTTGATGTCGTACTTCTGCCGAATCAAATGGTATTGCAGATCCATGAAAGCATTGGTCATCCTTTGGAGTTGGATCGAATTCTAGGTGATGAACGCAATTACGCAGGAACTAGCTTCGTAACGTTAGATATGTTCGGAAGCTACCAATATGGTTCATCGTTACTGAATGTAACCTTCGATCCGACTTTAAATAACCAAATTGCCAGTTATGGGTTTGACGATGAAGGGGCTGTAGCCGAACACCAATACCTGATTAAAAACGGTATTCTGGTGCGGCCACTGGGAAGTGAATCATCACAAGCTCGTGCTTGTATATCCGGTGTCGCCAACAGCCGATGCTCGGATTGGAATCGCGCGCCAATCGATCGAATGGGAAATATCAACCTGATACCAGGAAACAATTCTTTCGAAGAAATAATTGGTGGTATGGAGTATGGAATACTCATGGATACGAATCGTTCATGGTCAATCGATGATAGTCGAAACAAATTTCAGTTTGGCTGTGAGTTGGGAAAGGTCATCGAAAATGGCAAAATTACCGGTTTAGTAAAAAACCCTAATTATCGCGGAATTTCCGCGGAATTCTGGCGAAATCTAAGTCAGGTCGGAGACCGATCAACCTTCGATGTAATGGGAGTCGCTACCTGTGGGAAAGGTGAACCTAATCAAGCTATTCAGGTGGGACATGCATCACCAGTTTGTATGTTCGGAGATGTCACAGTTTTCGGCGGAAGCACATGACAATCCAAAACGATTTTTTTCAACGAGTCGAAGCTTTATCTTCTCGATTAGTTTCAGGCGAATTCCTAGCATGTTGGTTTTGTGGAGAAGATTCAAATTTCGTTAGAATCAATCAAAGCCGTATACGGCAATCCGGCCACGTACGACAATTGGAAATAACACTCAACCTGATTGATGGAAACCGACATGCCTCTATGGAATCCACTCTGACAGAAGATTTAGATCATGACATTCAGCAGTTGGAAAACAGCCTTCAATACTTGCGAAAACAAATCGAGGCTTTAGAACCCGATCCTTATCTCAATTTTAATTTTGACCCTCAAGACAGCGAAACCATTACTGATGATCCGGTGGCGCGCAGTCCGGATGTGATCGCCGATATAATCTCCGCCACCGACGGCATGGACCTGGTGGGCTTTTACGCCGACGGTACGATGTTTCGAGGATTCGCCAATTCGCTGGGTCAAAAAAACTGGTACAGCAAAGCGAATTTTAATTTTGACTGGAGCTGTTACCTAGAGGGTGACAAAGCTGTAAAATCACGCTACGCTGGTTTCCAATGGAATTCTGATATCCTAAACGGCAAACTGGCACAGATTCGAGTTGAATCGCAGCAACTCTCCAAACCAACCCGAAAACTTTCGCCAGGCCGATACCGGGCATTCCTAGCACCTAGCGCTTTAGCTGAGATTGTAGGACTTTTATCCTGGAATAGTTTTGGGCTTAAAAGTCATAGAACTAAGCAAAGCCCACTCATCAAGCTCAGTCAGAATTCTGTCCGACTGGACCCGAGAATATACGTTCGAGAGGACAATATAAATGGGATCGCGCCCAACTTTACACAAAATGGGTTTATAAAACCGGACCAAGTGACATTAATCGAGAGAGGTCAACATTGCGGATACCTTATAAACGCCCGTAGCGCCAAAGAGTTCAAGGAGATACCAAACGCGAATAGCGAAAGCCCGCAATCACTGGCCATGACGTCGGGTACACTTCAATCGCAAAGTATTCTCGAGGACCTCGATACAGGCATCTATATCAATAATTTATGGTATTCTAATTATTCCGATAAAAACGCCTGCCGCATCACCGGAATGACACGTTATGCCTGCTTTTGGGTGGAACATGGTGAAATTCAGGCTCCAATTGAAGTCATGCGCTTCGACCAATCGCTGTACCAAATGTTGGGCGATAACTTATTAGACTTGACCAAGGAGCAAGAGTTAATTTTCGATACCGATACCTATAAACGTCGGTCTGTGAACGGAATGACCTTACCCGGTCTATTGATCAAAGATTTCACACTGACATTGTAGTACCATAGCTAGTAGAAGATCATATTGGTTGATCGGTGGAGGATTCATTGCTTAGCGAATACGGGAAAAAACTACTTGCAATTGGCGGTCGTTTTCTTTGTTGGATGGGGTTTCACGATTTTCGGGTTATCGACGTGTCATTCGGATTCACACCGGGTGAACAAGTCGAAAAGGTCGAATGTAAGCGCTGTGGATGGAGAATAACAAGGCAGGGTTGATTAAGGGAGGGAAATCCAAATCAAAGCAAAAGAGTGAGTTTTTGTCTCCTCCTTCAAAAACAAGGGAAGTAGTTTTCCCTTCCCTTGTTTTTTCGCCAAAAAAATTGGGAGCATTATTCAGCTATCTTGAGCAGCCAACCGTCCTTCATAGGGCATTTCGATTTACTGGTAGCCTTGACGTTGATTTTGACAAACCCATCCTTAATGCTTTCCGGTAAACGGCCGGTCACCACATATTTAAATTTTTTCTGTTCAATATCGATATCAACTTTTTCATCTTTTATACTCACCTTAATGGAGTTCTTGCGCGCATCCAATGGCAAGCTGAACGAAAATGCTGACCCCGAAGCGACAGACGAACTAGCAGCGGGGATCCGATGAGAAACTTTTGGCTGTTTACAACTTTTCCGCGAGCTACCACCGCCTCCTCCATAAGCTAAAGCGCTCGTGGAAAAAACAGCCACAAATAGAAAAACGAAGATTTTTTGCATTCTTGCCACCTTTTTTTAATGAATTCCTTGGTTCTTAAAAAATATTTTTAAGTCAGTAGCCATTATACACAGCCGCATACTTTTCAGAAAAACTCTTGTTTTCCTTTTTCCTAATTTGCTTATTCTCATGCTCAAGTCTTTGCGAAAAATCGCCATTTCGTCATTTTTTGTATTACATATAAGCGCTCTTATCTTCTGGGTTTTCCCACCTTATTCCGATATGGTACTTTCCGAAAAAAGTGTGCACCAGTCTATTCGAAAGTTTGAACAAAATATATTTTCTTGGTTCAAGGACAGTCAAAACCACACAATTCCACGTATCCTAAACGCTTACATTGATTTTATCGGGGCTCATCAATACTGGGATTTTTTTGCTCCCGAAGCACCTACCTTTCACCGTTACATTCGAGTATGCCCTGAAATAATTGTAAGTCCAGGCGACAATCACATTGTCTGCATCGACCCTTTGTACAAAAGCTATGATGGAAATCTACTCCAAATTGCGCAGTCCTTTGGCCGTACCCGAAGCCGATCATTTCGGCTTACAGAAAACCTGATCCGGTTTCAGCGAGAAGATCTTTTCGAATCATTTACGCGCTATTGGTTGAATGAGAATGCGATAAATAACGGAATTCAAAATTCACAGATCTTTTTAGTATTAACCGAGTATCCTCTCCATCCACACGGACCCGCGCCTAATCCTCAACATGATAGAAAGGATTCGGTCGTTTGGATAACTCAATAATGCTTAAATCAATCAGCAATCGCTGGAACGAATATCTTTTTGAACCAATCGATGCGATCCAATACTCGGTACTAAGAATTGGGTTGGGTGCCCTGATAACGATCTATTTTATTCAATTACTGCCCTTTTATCCGCTCCAATTCAGCCAGGAAGGTTGGCTCGCAAACCGCCAGGATCTTCACCTTCCCAACGCAGGTTCATGGTCTTTATTGTTTTTCACGAGCAACAATGCACAAACACTCTATTTCTTTCTCACTGCCATCTTTTGTGCGGGTGCTTTCACATTAGGATTTTTTACCCAATTAACTGGTTGGGTAAGCCTTATTGCCCTCATATCCCTCTGGAATCGGAACCCTTTGATTTTAGACGGCGATGACGCAATTTTGCGTGTCATGCTCTTTTATCTCCTCCTATCACCCTGTGGGCGCATCTTATCGGTAGATTCGCGGTTTAAATACCCAATGATAAAATCAGAAGTCTGGCCACT
Organism: uncultured Methylococcales bacterium; assembly: GCA_964653275.1. Classification (GTDB taxonomy): domain Bacteria; phylum Pseudomonadota; class Gammaproteobacteria; order Methylococcales. The sequence continues at coordinate 434 of CAZZET010000078.1, read as the reverse complement.
ACGGCTTATTCAATTTCAATTAGCTTTCGTGTATTTCGTATCTGGCTGGGTAAAAATCCACAGCCTAGAATGGCAAGATGGTAGTGTATTGCAATATGTTTTGGTACATCCGGAATATTCACGTTGGGATTTCACTGAGCTTTTAACCTATCCCTTTATCCTATTATTATTGAGCGCCCTAAGTTTCACCATTATGTGGTGGGAAATACTTTTCCCATTTTTAATCCTTTATCCTAAAAGCCGCCGTACCTGCATCATTATTGGAATAGCATTTCATTTGGGGTTGCTAGTATTTATGAATCTTCGATGGTTTTCAGGAATTATGTTGACACTCTATCTCGCTTTCGTTCCGAATAAAAACTTTCGTCGTTATTTCACTTAGGCTAAGTCCAGGTTCTATCGGGTTACTTTAAAAATTTATGGCTTCGGGTAGG
>CAZZET010000077.1:0-17436 GCA_964653275.1 uncultured Methylococcales bacterium | reverse complement strand
TAGGTGTTGGGGGTGTTCGAAAATAGAGGGACAACTGCTATAAATAGCGATATCTCCACTATTTTTGTTAAACATGCTTATCATTCGTATTGAATAATAAAAAAGTTAGATTCAAAGTGGTTTTCCTCTTCAACGAATTCTATCCTTGAATAACCTGCTAAGGTCCGCTGAAAAGTAGTTTCAATACAATGAGAATTATTGACACGAAAGACTTTGTTACCCTGATCGAGAATTTCCTCGATCAGGATCTATGTGATGAGATTATTACAAAATTTAATTTTTCGAGGGAAGTGAATATAGGAAAGGTGGTGCACCCACAAGCGGGTCACAGCCAGAACACCGATAAGGTCAGTTTCGATTTAACAATTTCTCATCAAGGCGAATGGCGTGATATCTATAACTGTATTCACGAATCGGTTGCAAAAGCATTAGCTCAATATCTGCCTCATTTCCCGAGCTTGCAGCTTTATCCTATTGAAGGTAGCGGATTCAAAATCCAAAAATATCTCAAGCATCATGGACATTTTACATGGCATTATGATGGGTCGAGCCCTCAAACTTACAATAGGCTTTTTGCACTGATAATTTATCTCAACGACGTTGAATCAGGCGGTGAGACAATGTTCTACTACCAACAACGAAAAATTATTCCCGTTCGAGGCCATGGCATATTATTTCCTACCTCATGGACACATATGCACTGCGGGTGTATTCCTGAATCGGGAGACAAATATATCATTTCATCATTTTTTCAATATAAGATGAGTTAAGTAATGATCCAACTTTAGATGATATTAGGTTTCTCAATGGGTGGTTCATGAGAACTTTGGTTGAATGTTTTTAGCAAATTGGATTGCAGGTCGTTATCGAGATATTTAATGAGGCTTATTCGGTTGGCAGCTGTGAATGTCTAAGCTATTCGAATACCATTTTAGTCAAAAGTTTTGGGGTTGAATATTACAGTATTCAAGCTGTAATAAAACAAACAAAATAATGCTTCAGATATTTTGCTAAAACCAAATGAAATCGTTACAATTAACGGTTTTCGGGCCGAGTGGCCTACATTTTAAACTCCTTGCTTTACTGTACGAAAACAGAAGGCTAACTAACCGAAAGGGGAATATATGAGACACTATGAAATAGTTTTTTTGGTTCATCCTGATCAAAGTGCGCAAGTTCAGGCAATGATTGATCGCTACCGCGAAATTATTAAAGCTGCTACGGGGACAATTCACCGTCTTGAGGATTGGGGTCGGAGACAGTTGGCATTTCCCATAAATAAAGTGCACAAAGCGCACTATGTCATGTTGAACATTGAATGTACTAAAGAAACCTTGGATGAAATCGAAAACGGATTTCGTTTTAACGATGCAGTATTACGACATTTGACGCTATCGAAAAAACACGCAATTACAGAGCCATCTTCGTTGGCAAGGACATCTGGGGAAACTGATTCTTCGAAGACGAGTGATGACGAAGAGTCGGATCAAGAAGTTGTCGATGATGTAATTAAATCGGAAGTTGCAACTGAAATAAATCCAAAGCCTGCGGAAGATTAAATTAAACCTCAAGGTTGTGTGACTCTGATATAAACAGTATTTTGAATTAGTAAGGTCAATATTATGCGTCAAATGAAACGAAGAACATTTAGTAAAATCGCTACAGATGGTATATCTGAAATTGATTATAAAGACTTAGAAATACTAAGTGAATATGTCTCAGAGACTGGGAAAATTGTACCTAGTCGTATTACCGGTACCAGCGCGAAGGCGCAACGGCAACTATCCAAAGCGATAAAGCGTGCAAGATTTTTGGCTCTGGTGCCGTATTGTGATTCTCATAGGGACTAGAAAGTTGCCCAAGGATAGTGAGATTAGTTTGTTCTTGTTCGATTATCAAGCGCCCTACCTTAGCAGATAAAGCTGACTTTGGAAAAGCGGGTTTGTGATAGTAACGCCCAGTATTCGTGTTAATTTGATCGAAGAAATGTTTTCTAAGTCGATATCTCCCGTGCGAGAATTTTGTTCTCGCTAAGAATTTTGCTTGGTTTTCCAACAATTTTAAGGTGAAAAGTTGCACTTAATAGCTTCGTTTATTATGCAAGGGCGAATGCAAGCGGTCATGGTCATATCTTCGTTTGCAATTTTAGCACTCATGATTCCTCCTGCGAGTCTGTTTAGTTCTGCTGGGATAGCTCTTGTTGTGCTTCGAAAAGGATTTGCCGAGGGTTTTGTCGTGATGTTGGGGGCTGCCGTAGCTATTGCTCTATTAGCATTATTGTTGACAGGAAATATGCTCTTGGTCGCGGGGTATGGATTGTTGCTATGGTTACCTATTTTTTTGATTGCTTTAGCACTTAGAGAAAGTGGGCAATTGATTTTCGCGGTCGAACTTCCTGTGATATTTGGTGTATGTGTGGTCGGAGCGGTGTATTTTTTTCTTCCTGACCCAGCATCCTTATGGAGCGAACGGCTTCAGGCTACTGTTGAGACGGTCATACAAGGTGGTATGGCAAATGAAAATCAGGTGGTCATCGCGGAAAATATTGAGAAAGTATCGCGATTTATGACTGGGTTGATTGCCGCAGGGTCGGTTGCGAGTTTGCTGATTGGGTTGTTACTCGGACGATGGTGGCAATCGAAACTATACAATCCTGGCGGGTTTCGAGCAGAATTTCTGGAATTGCGATCCCGTAAATCAATAGCGTATATCGGCGTGGCGTTCATATTGATTGCCGCGATATTTAGCACTAAACTGGCGGAAACAGCGTTAAATTTAGCTATATCCTTGGCAATTTTGTATTTGATAATCGGCGTTTCGGTATTGCACCGAATTATCTCTGGAGGCAAGGCTAAACAGCTTGTTTTAACCGCATTTTATCTAGTTATAATATTTATTCCCCACGCGTTGCTACCCGTAATTTTGGTTGGTTTTAGCGATACTTGGGTTGATTGGCGAGACAAGTTTTTTGTTGGTTGAAAATTTGAGTGATTCAAAACCATTAGCGTAATATTGAGGTATCAAAGATGCAAATAATTCTTATGGAAAAAATTGTAAATTTAGGGAATTTAGGTGATCAAGTATCGGTTAAGCCTGGATATGCTCGCAACTATCTGATTCCACAGGGAAAAGCAACTATTGCAACAGCTGAAAAGCTGGCGGAGTTTGAAAAGTTGCGGGTTAAGCTCGAGAAAAAAGCTATGGAAGAGGTAACCGCAGCTCAAGCTCGAGCCGATGCAATCGGGGCGCTCACCGTGACAATTGTGCAAAAAGCCGGTGGCGAAGGTAAACTTTTTGGGTCCGTTGGCGCAAACGCAATTGCTGAAGCAGTTTCTAACGCGGGACAACCGCTAACTAAAAGTGAAGTACGATTATCGGAAGGTGCGTTACGCCACACGGGTGATTATGAAATCAATTTAGATCTTCACGCGGATGTAATCGCTAAATTAACGCTACAAATCATCGCTGAATAAACGAGGTGCATGAAGTACAGACGTCATGATTGTCGTAACAGGTGGTGCTGGCTTTATCGGGAGTAATTTGGTAACCGCACTGAATCGGCGAGGAATCACCGATATCTTGGTGGTCGACAATCTCAAGAATGGAGTTAAATTCAAGAATCTTATTCACGGTAAGATCTCGGATTATATCGATAAGGTATCTTTTATTGATAAGATCAAGCAAGGACAGGTTAATGGATGGACGATAGAAGCAATATTTCATCAAGGGGCCTGTAGCACCACTACGGAGTGGGATGGTCGCTATATTATGGAGAATAACTACGAGTATTCTAAGACCTTGCTTCACTTTTGCTTAGATCGGCAAGTTCCTTTTATTTATGCTTCAAGCGCAGCTGTTTATGGAGCAGGAAAACAGTTTTCCGAAAATTCCGTTAATGAGGAACCACTTAATATATACGGTTATTCAAAACTTCAATTTGATCGATATCTTAGAAATCATTGGTCCCAAGTAAAAACCCAGGTAGTCGGTTTACGTTATTTTAATGCTTATGGTTTGGGAGAAGGGCACAAAGGGAATATGGCTAGTGTGGCTTATCATCTTAATAAGCAATTGTTGAAAACAGGCACTGTGTGCCTATTTCGAGGGTGTGATGGGTATAGCGATGGTGAACAAAGGCGGGATTTTGTTTATGTTGAGGATGTGGCCAGCATTAATTTGTGGTTTTTAGATCATCCAGAGACAAGTGGAATCTTTAACGTCGGGACGGGTCAAAGCCAGTCGTTTAATGACGTAGCGAATGCTGTAATAAGCTATCACGGAAAAGGCGTGATCGAATATATTCCTTTCCCGGAAAATTTGGAGGGGCACTATCAAAGTTTTACTGAAGCAGACATAACTGCTTTGCGAGGGGCGGGTTGTAACCACCAGTTTTACTCAGTGGAAAGGGGTGTCAAATCATACCTCGAAGCCCTGAACAGATTATAATGACAGTCAATTAATAACTGAAGCATTAGACTCAAGGGTCGTTAGCCGCGTTAATCTAACTAAAAATATTTCGGTATTTACTTTTCTTGTTACTAAGCATTTAGTCCCCGATACTATCGATTACTGATGAAATGAGGTGCTAGTGCGAATATTTTATTCGCTAATTCTTTGTATAATTACTCCTCTGTTTTTTGTTCGTCTGCTAATTCGTGGAAAGAAAGCCCCCGGATATCTACAAAGATGGAATGAACGGCTTGCTATTTACAAATTTGACAAGTTAACTGAACCAGTTATCTGGCTCCATGCGGTATCTGTTGGCGAAGTGGAAGCCGCGTTCCCCTTAATTAAAAAAATCCAAAAATATTTTCCAGGACATACACTATTGGTGACGACCACGACGCCAACAGGATCTTCACGGGTTCAGTCCTTATTCGGGAAATCCATACGGCATGTTTATTTGCCTTATGATTTGCCAATATGTGTCAAACGATTTTATAAGGTCTTTCGCCCAACAATCAGTATCATTATGGAAACCGAGATTTGGCCGAATTTGTTTTATTATTCGGCTCGAAACGCTATTCCACTAATGATGGTCAATGCCCGTTTGTCGCAAAAGTCAGCAGCTCGATATAGTTACTTGCGTTCATTTGTAACATCGACGTTGGCCGATGTTTCTTGGATTGCGGCACAGACAGATGATGATTTGAAGCGCTTTATTGAGATAGGTGCTAACTCAAAATGTCTTACAAGTACAGGCAACATCAAATTTGACTTGGTTCTCCATAGGGATATTCATAATAATGCTGCGATTTTACGGGAAAGAATTTTTAATCAACGGTCTGTTTTCATTGCCGCAAGCACTCATGCAGGAGAAGACGAAAGGGTATTGAATGCATTTTCCATTATAAAAAATAGGCTTCCTGAACTTCTACTAATTTTGGTTCCCCGCCATCCCGAACGTTTTGATACAGTGGCCAATTTATGTTCAAAACGTGGCTTTAAAATTATTCGCCGCAGTGATGACCGAGCTTGTTGCCCTGAAACTGAGGTATTCATCGGCGATACTTTAGGTGAATTGAAGCTGTTCTATGCAACAGCAGATATAGCGTTTGTAGGTGGAAGTCTGGTGCCAAAGGGGGGGCAAAATGTACTAGAACCCGCTGCTTTCGGAGTGCCAGTTATTATAGGCCCGCATACTTTAAATTTTAAAGACATTGCTCATATGTTAGTAGAATCGCAAGCTGCGATAAGGGTTTACAGTGCTGATGATCTCGCAAACTGTGTGGTTGATTTGATGAAGGATAGGAAACGACGACTTGAGATGGGTGAGAGCGGGAAGCGTTTCGTTCAGAAAAATCGTGGTGCAATTGATCGAACGATGGGATGTATTCTAAAAGTTATGGAGGGGTAGAAAAGCAAATATTACATGATTTTCGTTATGCGGTACCAGTTTGCACCTTGGGCGTAGCAAGCCAATTGGAGTGGGACGAATACCGTAAAATTAAACGGCAGTGAGAGCCCCGCCAAGGCGGGGCTCTACGTATCGGTGTTTATCCGATAAGATCCTGTTTAGCCGACAACGTTGGCTGCTTGGAGGCCCTTTGGCCCTTTTTCTATCTCATAAGTGACCGGTTGACCTTCGGATAGTGTTTTGAATCCTGAGCCTTGGATCGCGTTAAAATGTACGAATACATCATCACCGCCATCGTCCTGTGAAATAAAGCCAAAACCTTTGGATTCGTTAAACCACTTTACAGTACCTGTAGCCATATTACTTTTTACCTTAATAAATTAAACAAATAGAGTGTTGCGTACAGGTAATGAAACAAGGAAATCATGGGGGTAACACTGAGGTAACAACCAAAACTGCGAATAACAATATCTGTAGCTGCGTATACTGTAGGAGAATCTTTCCAAAGTTTCAAGTGAAAGAATCAATATCTTAGTGAGAAAATGCGAAAATTAAGCTTGGAAAGCAAAATCATGGAGTACATAAGGTTGTATAGTTGCGGATAAATGACCCCTGATTCCGATTATTTACGCGTTTTTTGTTTTTTTCACTTAGTCATCCTGTTGAATTTTATAATTTCTAGAAACTGTGTGTGCTATGCATATTGTTTAATGTGATAACACTATCTTAGGTTGGTGGATATGTATGAAAGTAACTTGTTTCGAATAAAGGGTCCACTTTTCAGATCCAATAAAAAACGCCCATGTCAATTTTTAACATAGGCGTTTTCTATATCGCAGTATTTTCTGATTCGCTTTTGGAATTACTTATGCAACATTCTTAAGTACTTGTTGCATTGTCGGCCCAAATGCAGACGGATTAGGTACGACGGTTACACCACATTGTTTTAGAATTTCCACCTTTTCAGCTGCGCTTTCGCCTGAGGAGGAGATAATGGCACCAGCATGCCCCATGCGGCGTCCTTTGGGTGCAGTAAGACCTGCAATGTAGCCTGCAACTGGTTTGGTCATATGATCTCTGGCAAATTCTGCCGCTTCGGCTTCCTGAGGACCACCAATTTCTCCGATCATCAATACTGCCTTAGTATCGGGATCTTGTTCGAAAAGTTCGAAGGCGTCTTTGTGAGACATGCCATTGATTGGGTCTCCACCGATACCTAAACTGGTTGTAATACCAATTCCCACCGTTTTCATTTGCGATGCGGCTTCATAACCCAGTGTCCCTGAACGTCCAACAACACCGACATTGCCTTCCATGTAGATATGTCCGGGAACAATACCCAGCATGGCTTTTCCCGGGCTAATAGATCCGGCACAATTAGGACCGGTGAGGCGCATTCTATCCGCTTGTTTATAACGGCGCATATAACGTTTAACCCGCATCATATCTTGTGCTGGTATGCCATCCGTGATGGCTACACAAAATTTTATACCGGCATCCGCCGCTTCCATAATTGAGTCAGCTGCAAAAGCTGGTGGTACAAAAATAATGCTGGCTGACGCTCCTGTATCTTTTACCGCGTCTTTCACCGTATTGAACACAGGCAGATTCAAATGTGTACTGCCACCCTTGCCCGGGGTAACGCCCCCGACCACATTAGTGCCGTAATTCATCATATCCTGGGCATGGAAGGTGCCAATCTTACCTGTGAAGCCCTGCACGATGACTCTTGTTGTTTCGTCTAGTAATACAGTCATTTTTTTTACCGCAATTTTCGAATATTGAGTGGATGTTATAATGCCGCGACAGCTTTGTTGGCAGCTTCTTCGAGTGTTTCCGCGTGGATAATCGGCAATTTGCTGTCTTTTAGTATTTTTCGGCCTTCTTCTACATTGGTTCCAGATAAGCGCACTACCAGTGGCACCTGAATGTCGATTTTACCAAGGGCTTGGACTACACCTTCAGCGATCCAGTCGCAACGATTAATTCCAGCGAAGATATTCACCAGCATAACTTTAACGCTTTTGTCAGCTAAAACTAAACGAAAGGCTTTCTCTACCCGGTCAGGCGTAGCGCCACCCCCAATATCCAGGAAATTTGCAGGTTCCCCTCCAGCCAGTTTAATCATGTCCATCGATGCCATCGCTAAACCAGCCCCATTGATCATGCAACCAATATTTCCATCCAACCCAACGTAGCTCAGACCCCGGTCTGATGCAGCGGTTTCCCGAGCGTCTTCTTGCGATTTGTCTCGCAATTCGGAAATTTGGGGTCGTCGATACAGAGCGTTGTCATCAAAACCCATTTTGGCATCTAGCGCGATTAGACGTTCGTCTTCGGTTACGACCAATGGGTTAATTTCAACCATGGTTGCATCCAGGTCACGAAAGGCCCTATAACAACCAGTGAATGTTTTGACCGCTTGACTAATGAGTTTTGGGGGTAAATTCAAACCAAATGCTAATTCACGGGCTTGGAAATCGCGGAGTCCTGCCGCAACTTCGATAGGGATTCTTATAATGGCTTCCGGTTTTGTTGCAGCCAGTTCTTCGATCTCCATACCTCCTTCGCTGGATGCGACCATGACGACCCGTTCTTGGGCCCGATCGAGCAGTAAAGCAAAGTAAATTTCTCGGGCAATTGGAGTGCCAGCTTCAACATAAAGTCGATAAACACCTTTGCCTTGGGGACCGGTTTGGTGTGTTACCATAGTTTTTCCTAGCATTTCGTCGGCGGCGCTCCAAACTTCATCGTCGGTTGAACAGACTTTCACCCCTCCGGCTTTTCCGCGTGCACCGGAATGAATCTGCGCTTTGACAACCCATTTTTCGCCGCCCATTTGTTGGGCCCTATAAACGGCTTGTTCGGGGCTATATGCCAAACCTCCATCGGCGATTGGGACGCCGAAACCCGATAATATTTCTTTTGCTTGATATTCGTGAATGTCCATGGATTAATTCTATTAGATTTAGACTCAAGTAGATGTATATATTTATTATTTTGCTGCGATGGCTTCAGCCTGCGCGATAACATTTTTCGCCATTCTTTCTGAGGCGATATCAATCATTTTTCCGTCTAGTTGTGCTGCGCCTTTACCCTGTTTGGCGGCTTCTGCCAACGCTTCCAAAACTCGCCGAGCTCGTGTAACTTCTTTCTCTGGTGGCGACATGATTTCGTTTGCCAATGCAATTTGGGATGGGTGGATTGCCCATTTTCCCTCGTACCCCAAAGCCGCGACTCGTCTGGCAGCGGCTTTGTAACCCTCTGGATCGTTAAAGTCTCCGAAAGGCCCATCAATCGCCCGAAGGCCATACGCACGACACGCTGTAATCATATTGACCAAAGCAGCATGCCATTGGTCACTGAGTGCTCCTTCACAAGCATAATCCGGGTTTAAACCGCCGATGTTTACTGTGCGTGCACGCAAACTTGCGGCATAATCGGCTACGCCAAAATGAAGCGCTTCCATCCGTGGACTGGCTTGAGCGATTTCCATAACATTCGCTCCACCCAATGCAATCTCGATCAAGCACTCGATACCGATTGGGTCTTTTATGCCCATTCTTTCTTCGATTTGAGTCAACATGCAGTCGACCATATAAACGTCCGCCGCAGTGCCAGCCTTCGGAATCAATATGGTGTCGAGGTTGTTACCAGCCTGCTCGACGATATCAACAACATCACGGTACATATACTGGGTGTCGAGACCATTGATACGGACAGACATGGTTTTGCCCTTCCAATCGATATCATTAAGCGCCTCAATGATGTTCTTTCGTGCCTGTTCTTTATCATCGGGTATTACAGCATCTTCAACATCGAGAAAGATATAATCAACGTCACTGTTGGCGGCTTTTTCGAATAGGCTTGGATTAGAGCCAGGAACGGCAAGTTCACTCCGTTGTAGTCGAGCACGCGCTTGTTTGTATTGGGTAAAACTCATAAATATTCTCCTCTTTATTTTTTTAAATAAAAATTAATAATCATCACGTATTTCGGTGATGAAATTCCAGAAGCTCTGACTTCGAGATGACTTTTTCCAGGGAAATGTTCCTAGGGTTTATTTTGGATCTCGACCATCGCCCGCAACACGGTTTCACCAATGTATGCGGGATTTCTTACTACAAAAAGTCCTAATTCCTCCATGACATCCATTTTAGCGTCGGCGGTTTCGGCTTGTTCACATATGATTGCTCCAGCATGTCCCATGCGGCGTCTCGACAGTGCTGAAGTACCTGCTATATATCCTACTACCGGTTTGCTCATGTTTTCTTTTGCCCAGCGGGCGGCAGAAACTTCTTGAGTGCCTCCGATTTCTCCAATCATTAAAATAATATGGGTTTTTGGATCTTCTTCGAAGGCTTGTAGTACAGTTTGAAAATCCATGGTAGTAACAGGATCCCCCCCAATACCCACTGATGTGGATTCGCCAAGCCCCAATTCACCCAGTTGTTCGACAGCCTCATAGGTTAGTGTGCTCGACCGAGAAACGATACCTACGTGACCAGGGCGATATATATGCGAAGGCATAATACCAACTTTGCATTCCCCAGGGGTAATAACTCCCGAGGTATTCGGGCCAATGACTAATGTATCATGACCCATTCGCCACCGTTGTTCACGGACCATATCTTGAATTGGAATGCCATCGGTCACCACGACTACGCATTGCATTGCCGCGTCTACTGCTTCCAAAATGGCATCAGCCGCAAAGGGTGGAGGAACGAATATTCCAGATACGTCCGCACCGGTTTCTCGAACGGCATTTTCGACAGTATCGAATACAGGCAGCCCTAAATGGATTTCTCCCCCTTTGCCTGGCGTGACCCCTCCAACGATATTCGTGCCAAGTTGGATAGCGTCTTTACAGTGGAAAGTAGCATGTTTGCCGGTAAAGCCCTGTATGATAACCTTTGAATTTTTGTCTATAAAGATACTCATTGACATGGCTTCTTCAAAGTTAAGACAACTTTACGCGCCGCATCATCCAGATTCTTGGCGAGAATAAAATCTAATCCCGACTCGCGAAGTATCTGAAAACCTTCATTAACGTGGGTGCCTGCCAATCGAACTACAATGGGGTGTTTAATATTGAATTCATTAATTGCGCTAACAAGCCCTTTAGCAATCCAATCACAATGATTGATACCAGCAAATATATTGACAAGTATCGATTTGACGTTAGGATCTTTTATAACGATTTTGCATGCACTGGCAACTTTATTAGGGGAAGCGCCACCACCAACATCCAGGAAATTTGCTGGTCGACCTCCGTGTAGGGTTATTGCATCCATGGTTGCCATAGCCAATCCTGCTCCATTGACAAGAAAACCAATATTGCCTTCAAGCGCGATATAGCTTAACCCATGGCTGCTTGCTTCTGCTTCTTTCGGATCTTCTTCATCCAGGTCACGCATTTCGGCAATTTCAGGTTGCCGATAAAAGGCATAGTCGTCAAATTCAATTTTGGCATCCAGGGCCATTAATTTTTTGTTGGAAAGCACTGCTAGAGGATTGATTTCTATCTGTAAGGCATCTTTATCACGGAAGCAGCGATACACTTGTTTCATGAACTTGACCGCTTGAGGCATCAGTTTTCCATTAAGCCCAATGGCATAGGCGATTTTCCGACACTGAAAGTCACGTAAACCAATAGCCGGGTCAACCAATTCTTTGATTATTTTTTCGGGATGTTCTTTGGCAACTTCTTCAATATCTTGCCCGCCTTGCGATGAAGCTAGTAGGGTAATTCGTTGGGTTGTTCGATCGACCAACAAACCAAAATAGAGCTCTTTTTCAATATCCTTAGCTTCTTCTATCCAAACACGTTTAACGAGTGTGCCGTCGGGTGCGTTTTGGCGCGTTACCAGGCGAATTCCTATCAGCTCGTCTGCCGCTTTTTTTGCCTCGCTCACCGAATTTACAATTCGAATGCCACCCGCTTTCCCACGTTCTCCGGCATGAATTTGCGCTTTTATTACCCATTGTTCGCCACCCAATTCTTCCGCGGCGATACCCGCAAGGGTATCAGTAAACGCAACATGCCCTTTAGGAACTGCGACACCGTACGAGTTAAGTAAATCCTTAGCTTGATACTCGTGAATATACATTGATTTATACGTTTTCTATTTTAGTTCTTATTAGGTATGCAACGAGTCAATCGGGTCGGAATGGCAGACGGCACCAAACAGATTTTTTTATAGAAAGTTGGATAATTGACGATAACTGGCAAAAACCAGTAGTGGATTATAACGCAAAAAGAATTGTTGTTTCATTGTGTTAAATTATGACTGGCTTTAAGTTTCGTTTATGGATAGAAAGAATCGAGGGTATGGACTAGGCTTAGGATAATGCGCAATAGCGCCATCAATTCCCCTTTTGTAGCTGATCTACAGAATAATTTTTTGCTAAAGAGCCGAGGTAAAAAAGCAATGAAGCTTAAACAAATGTTTTGCCTAACAGTATTTTTGTGTTTAATTATCCCAGCCACTGCATCCGCATTGGTCGTGGATATTCAAGGAAAAATTTTAACGCCTAAACATGAGGGAGAGGCGTGCATTGATGTTAGTGGAGAGTATCAAGGGTTCAAGATCGAATCTAGCGAATCAGGGGAAACTGCCCAGGTTTGTTTTATCAACGCCAAACAAAATACCATCGATATTCATAATATAAATATTGTGGCCAACAATTCGAAAGTGAAGGATGCGATTATCAGTGTTGAGCATTCTTTTCCTCCCGGGCCTAATGGATTGATAACTGTTCGAACTCGTGCATTCGGTTTTTTCAGTACACCAACGGGTACGGGTGTGGCCAGTGGTGATACATTTACCTTGAATGGTTTTTTCTCACAAAATAAGTTTTATGATCCTGTGGCTAAACCGTTTAAACATACGGTTGGCAACAAGGTAGATTCCGCGATTTTTGAAACGGATGGGAAGGAACAATACCTTATTGCCGGTAATAGGACATTAAAAGCTGTATTGAGTTTTACTTTAAAGGGGGCAGGTCATAAATTAACGTTGCCTGAGGGTACGTCCATTTCGTTGGATACAGGGGCTCGTTTTGAAGACAAGTTGGATGAAATGTCAGTTGCAAAAAAGAATTAGACACCAAGAAATTTAGGGTAGGTGTCTTTTTGGTTTAGAATCCTACCCAATTATCCTTCTATCGGCGAATCCGGTATCTTTTTTGAAAGGTATTGGATTCGCTAAGTCTATTTTGTTTTGCTTAACGTATTTCGTTTAGCAAAATTATATGGGCTAATCCACGAGATGTTCCTGACGGCGAAACCTAATTCTAAAAGGTGCTATTCTCGTCATTTTGAAAAAAACATTTAATGCTAACAAATAGATAGTACGTATTTCTTGTGCTGTTTCGTTGCGTGGCATACCAACCTATGAATACAATGTGCGTTTAGAAGAAACGTATTGAAGTATGTTTTGACAGTGCGTTTAGAGGCATGTCAAGCGCCACAAAATAGACGCAAGGCATTGTGCCCTCCGAATTGGAATTGGTACGAGTTACAGTGGAACTTTTTATCTCAGATGGCTTTCCAGACGGGGTAGAAAAGTGTAATGTTTACCAGCATTCTACTTGGAAAGTAGTATTGAAATTTCTATTCTTTGCCAAACGTCGGTCAACTGTATTCGTAGGGGTACTATTTCTAATTGGCGTTGTAATTTTTGTTAGTATGTTCTGGCGTTCGGTCCAGGCGGTAGCCGTACTTGGGATCGATTCAATCCGCTGGAATTTTCCCTATGTTATAGATAATCTTCGGTTGCTTTATTTGCATCGAGGTGATGATGCTTTTAAAACGGCAATTTTTGACCTGGAAAAAAAACTTTCCGTTGCCGACGGTGATCCCAAGTATAATGATAAAAAGCTACTGGCTCGATTGTATTTTTATAGTAACCAAGTAGAAAAAGCAGAAGCGTTTTATCGTGAATTGCTGGTAGACCATCCCAGTGATACTGAACTTTTAAAAGGCCTGGGTGTGTTGCTGATGCGCCGTGGAGAAATTGAAAATTGCGCAGATGTGGGGGGTCTTTGTCAATACCCGCTCGTTAGTATCCATTTTGAACCTCGGTTTGCACAGGGTGCTCTTCGGCTATTTAGCAAGGCACACGAATTGGAACCCTCCTGGTCGTCAAAATGGCTAGTGCATCTCTCCAAGATGGCAACAACCCACCATGCCGAGCCTTATGTTATTTCAAGCAAAGTACCTGCCGGTCTCCTAATTCCTGATCTCCATGAGGGCGCATCTCTAGCAGGGGTGGATAAATTAGATCTTGGTCGCGGCGGCCTCATCGCCGATATGGACGGTGACGGACAGTTAGATATTGTTACCGCGAGTACCGGTTATTCATTGGGTTATTTTAAAAATGTAGGCAAGCGGCGGTTTGTCGACCGAACCGCGGATTCTGGACTCTCGATATTTAAAAACGGGTTTATCATTGCGGCTGGAGATATTGATAATGACGGTGATCTCGATCTCTACGTTTCTCGGAATGCCTTTTATGGCCAAATGCCAAACATCATGTTACGAAATGATGGAAAGGGAAATTTTACCAATATTACTGACTTATCGGGTACTGGAAATGCTGGTGCGGGATTTGTTGCCACCTTTGCCGATTACGATACTGACGGTGATCTTGATTTGTTTGTGGCTAATATGTCGACCCCGTTACCTTTCGGAGGTGGTGCGGTCGCTAATCTTTATGGCCGCTTCAGTAATGTTCTGTATCGAAACAATGGTGACAGCACCTTTGAAGATGTTACAAAGAAGGCTGGCTTATTCAATGTTGATAGTCACCTGGGTGCCGCTTGGGGGGATATTGACGAAGATGGCGATTTAGACCTTTATGTGACGACCTATTTTGGTTACAACCATCTATACATCAATCAGGGTGATGGAACTTTTGTTGATAGGGCACGAGAGAGGGGAGTGCGTGCACCCTGGTCGTCATTTTCGGGTTGGTTTTTCGACTATGATAACGACAGCCATTTGGATCTGCTGGTACCCAGTAATGCACCAACCGAATCGGTGGCTAAATATCTAGTCACTAACCAGAAACCAGCGCTGAGTCAAACCATGCGTCTTTTTAAAGGTGACGGCCATGGTTTTTTTGTCGATGTGACAGAAGCAGCCGGCTTACGTGTTATTGCATCGGCGATGGGTGCCAACTGGGGCGATATTAATAACGATGGATATCCAGATTTTTATCTAGGTACGGGTGGTCCACCCCTGGAACAGCTGGAACCGAATCTACTTTTTCTAAACACCGGCGATGGTGCATTCTGGAATGCAACCCGTATGACTCATTCAGGTTTTCTACAAAAAGGACACGGAGTATCATTTGCCGATCTTGATGGTGACGGATGGCAGGATCTGCATCATACATTAGGAGGTGCTTGGATGGTTGACAGTTGGCAAAATGCGCTATTCTGGAACGATACGCCAATGGAGCAGGGCATTGGTCATTTTCTAAAAGTGGTTCTACGTGGGAAAAAATCGAATTCACACGGTGTAGGCGCAAGGATTACAGTTTCAATTGGCCCGCACCAAATTGTTCGTGAAATCGGTACAGGAGGTGGATTTGGAAAGAATCCATTGCTGGCCCAGTTTGGGCTTAATGACAGTGAATTAATCGACGAATTGCATATTGTCTGGCCTGGAGGCGTCACACAACAAAAATTCGAAAATGTTCCTGTCAATAAGACCCTCTTGATCGAGGAAGATAATGCTTGTTTAATACTTTTACCATCAACCGTCAGTAGTCCAAGCTACAGGGATTCCCGTAGCGAATTATTACAAAGCAAGAGGGGGGCAATACTTTGCGAAACCTAGTAGAAATATAGGTATTGAGATTAGAACAACCTATTAATTTGAAAGCAAAATGAATTTTGGGGATACCAACCGTTCATAGTCTGTATACCGCATTTTAATTGTTTCGGAATGAGATCCGGCGTTAAAAGCGATTTCCTCCTGTTCGGTGATGGATTCAGTTACGAAAACTTCCATATCGTATAGATTTCCAAAGGGGGGCATCGCACCGACTTCGCAGTCGGGAAAAGCTCTACCGAATGCTTGTTCACTTGCAAGTTCGACATTTTCGGAGTTTAAGGCTTGTTTGATCAATCCTAGATCAGTTCGGTAGGCGGCGGGTAACACCAGCATCGCTAATTTATCCTCGATATTTAAAATCACTGTTTTAGCCATAATTTTTGTGGGAATATGGGCCGATTTGGCAATATCGATTGCGGTAAATGCGAGAGAGTGATCAATAGTGACGTATTTTATGCAGTTCTCGTCGAGATACCGCTTGAGTCTTTGCGATGGCATGCTACCCTCCTTATGTATAGGAATGCAGATTTACAGCAAAATTATGCATCAAATTCGTGCGTTAATCCAAATTAGTTTGGGTTAATACTGTTTTAACTAATATAGGGAATCAATATGGTTGAATTAGCTCAAAACGATGGTTCTCAAAAAAGTACTGGATTAATTCTTTGGGTGTTTTTTTTAGGGATCGCCAGTCTTGGATTTTATTTCTATAAATCGGTCAATTCCCCTGTACCTGACCAAAACCCGATTCCAATTCCGGAAAAACCGCTTTACCCAGATATTACATTGGTAGAAGCAGGACCTCCCATTGTTGATGATATAAAACAAATAGACGAAAAGGCCCAAGGCACTTCATTTTTTTTGCCGGATCTCGATAAGAGTGACTCTCTCGTACGGCAAATCGCTCCAAGTGCTGCCAGTCATCCGAGATTTGTTTCTTGGCTCGCGCCCGATCAAATAATTCGAACATTTACGTTGTTGGTCGATAATATGTCGAGAGGCGATCTAGTCCGAAAACATTTAAAACAATTTGAACCGAAGCAAGCATTCAAGGCGCGAGAGATTGCCGATGGTGTTTATTTAACCGATCAGGCTAGTTTTCACCGCTTTGATCGATTTGTGGAGGTCTTTGATTCTTTGAATCCGCGGATTGCTGCTGCACTGTATTTGAAGTTGCAGCCTTTATTTCAGGAGGCCTATGAAGAACTTGGATACCCAGGCCAAGATTTCAACCAAGTTTTATTTGCAGCAGCGGACGTACTCCTAGACGCACCGGTTGTGAACCGCACACTGAAGTTTGAGCGACCATCGGTTATGTTTAAATTTGCTGATAAGAAATTGGAGAATTTAAACGATGTTCAGAAACAAATGATCCGGATGGGCCCGAAAAACACCAAAAGGATCCAAGCGAAAACTCGTGCTTTCGTTAAGCTGTTACGTGAGGCCGGAGCCTGACTTTGGGTGGAATCCAAAAAACTGAATATAAATTAGTATCGGGTTATTGTAAAATTGCCTGGACAGGTAATAAATGATCACATACAATCACCGATTCGATTTTGGGGCCATAGCTCAGCTGGGAGAGCGCTACAATGGCATTGTAGAGGTCGGCGGTTCGATCCCGCCTGGCTCCACAGACCTGAATCGATAGTCTCTGTCCCCATCGTCTAGAGGCCTAGGACACCGCCCTTTCACGGCGGTAACAGGGGTTCGAACCCCCTTGGGGACGCCAATAAAA
>CAZZET010000076.1:4592-17470 GCA_964653275.1 uncultured Methylococcales bacterium | reverse complement strand
AAAGCTGCCGCGAAGCGGTTTAGT
This sequence comes from uncultured Methylococcales bacterium, assembly GCA_964653275.1. Taxonomy (GTDB): domain Bacteria; phylum Pseudomonadota; class Gammaproteobacteria; order Methylococcales. The sequence goes on along the minus strand of CAZZET010000076.1, from coordinate 17,446 downwards.
TCAACATTGAGTAGACCGCAAATTGCCGTGTTTTAACACGGCAATTTGCGGTATATGAAGTTTTTCATCATCGTTCAATTTACCTCCTCAAGCAATCACAATCATCTTTATATCAATACACTATAGCCTTTTTTTCTTAAATCCCTTAAATTTTGTTCCTTGTAATATTTCGGTGAAATATAGATATTATCTTTTAGACAGCCGAAAAATTTTTCAATACTCGAAAGTCTAGCGCTAGACTTGCCTTGGGTATCTCTAGGCAAGGGGACTATGATCGTGAAGCAAAAAGACTATTTGTCTAACTCTCTCTTTTGCTTTTTCTAAAACCCGGTGCTTTCCTCCCGAATTCTGTCAACACAGTTATCGTAAACATTCAACTATCAGACCCATGACTGAAAGTCAAATATCATCTTGTCCGAAAATGTGATTTGATAGGTAGTACGGTATGTTGCGAGAGTAATTTTGATGACAATGGACTACATTAGTGCTGGTGATTCCTGTCAACCGGTAATGCTATTTGTCCACGGCTGGCCGGATACCGGGTACCTATGGGAACACCAAGTAGCGGTATTTGCCAAAACTTACCACTGTTGTTGTGTGCATTTGCCACTGTTTCATTCATGGCCGGCTCAAACATACGACTTTCCCCAATTGGCGGCGATGCTCGAAGATACGCTGGATGAGATTCTACGACGATCTGGCCAGAATCAGGCTGTTGTTATCGGGCACGATTGGGGAGCCTACCTAACGTACATGCTTGAGCAGCTTTGTCCACAGAAAATATCTGCCATTGTCACGATGGAAGTCGGTGCGAATTTCAAACCTGAAAATTATAAGCAGGCTTTGTATATTATTACCTATCAATGGTGGTTAATCGCGGCGTTTTTTATAGGTCGAATTGCACCACCCGTCGGAAGAGCAATGTCGGCGATGATTGCCAAAATTGCAAACGCCCCCCGGAAAAAGCCATTGACGAGTGAAATGAATTTTCCCTACGTATATTGCTGGCGGGCGGTTTTATTCAAAAAATATCGTGGATCCCTGATACGAAGGTACCGGCCGCAGTGCCCAGTGCTCTATTTGTACGGAGGCCAAAAATCAATCCATTTTCACACTGATCACTGGCTACGAACGGTGCAAGAAACCACTGGGTCGAATGTAGTTTGCCTCGACAACTGCGATCATTGGCTGATGGTCCGTGATGCGAATAAGACCAACGGGCTTATCGCTGACTGGCTTAAATCCGTATCGTGATAATTCCACTTGCTTGAAGACCTATGGGTAACCCCACAGGTTTGATAGGTTTTTGCTGACACAAAAAAGCTGGCTAACCACTTTCACTTTTTCCATTGAGCCTTGACCCAACCGCTGCCCACAGCAGCCAGAAACAACCCCGCTGATTTACTCTGTTTCCATATGTGCGCCCAGTAATTTTCATCATGAAATGACTTCAAACAGCGGAGATACTGGCTACGGTTTGCTGCAGGCAACTGGCGCAGTATAGCCGGAATCAATCCGTCATCAACGTTATACCCGTCCCTCAGATTCAGCGGAACAACCTGATCAACATTGACACCCAGATCTGCGGTCACACATTCTGAGGCGGCAGCAATTTGTGCAGCCTTGCTGCCACTTGGCGGATTCAAACAGTAAGGAGGTTTCCATTCTCGTTTTGGACGCAACCGGTCAATATGACTCATAGCAACGATGAGTGCAGGACTATCGGTTTTCCTTTGGCGACATCGCTGCCCCAGCGCGACGAGCATCCGTCGATCGGGCTCGCGTGCCGCCTGGTTCGCAGCACATACCAAAATTATTAGATCGCTTTTATCCATGCTCTGCTCAATCTCAGCAATTTCCATGGCAGCTCCCGTGCTATCCTCATAGCCGCCAGTATCAAAAATAATGGCTTGAGGAAATCCATCTTTTTCCAAAACAAAGGGCTGTACATGCCGCGTCACAGGAACAGCATCGGCAACAGTTTTCACTGCGCCAAACAATGCATTAATCAGGCTTGACTTACCACTATTAGTCTGCCCTATCACAACGATGCGCATGGGTTCTTTCGACACTTCTTTATCCCAATCCTGATTAGTATCCCGATCGCTGACCGACTCAGACGTTACAAATGACCTGTATTGTTCAGCTCCAAAATCAAGTTCACCACTGTACAATTGGATTGCGTAAAACCCTGCTTTTCTGACACAAGCACAAGTGAGATAGAGTTTCATTTCACGCCAAATTAACGATGTGGTATCCCCGGTTATACGATTACGTACTTCATTGAATACCGCTGTCGCTGGAGCAATAGCGAAACTGGCTATCCGATACCAGTTGTATACCTTCTTTAGTTGAGCGGCTAAACGATGGCCTTTTATGACATCATTGATTGTTACAATGTGACTTCCCGGTATATTTTCCGTGGTCAGTTCCCGTAAATCATTTGACAACAACTCAATGATGCGCAAGAAATCGGGTACTCGCATTTCTAAGAATGCGTGTTCTTGACCGGGATAAAAATGGGCCGCAACTGTTTCGACTGTCCTGATGAACAAATTCCTATAGGTATCCCAATCTTCTAATTCCGGCGCCTGATCCTCTAATTGTTTACAAATGTGCTCAACACTTTCCCAAGCCTCTCGTTGAGTAATAGACCACCGAGAAGATGGCTGAGTTTCCAATTCGCTGGGTACCGGCGGTCTAGCGACGTGCGCACGAAACTGTCTTGCAGCCAGCCAGCAAAAACAAACTGTTACGAGCGCTACGCTCAACCACGTCAGCAACAAATTCTCTTGCCACAACCAGAAAAAACCAGCCACCGCAATCATTACCCAAGGCAATATCCCAAGGACCACCAATAAACTAAGCACCCAACGCTGCTTTAGGGTGTTTATCATGGCTTGTCTCGGGGGTTTGAAGTACTAGCATCCATATAGGATTTCATTAAAGCTTTTCCCTTTTCAAATTGCTCCTGATAAATCGCCTGGTAAATTTGACTTTCCAAAGCGCTGCCTTTCAAGGTATGGCTAAAATAATAATCCAGTGTTTTACCCAGTGCATACGTTGATGCAGCTGTTATCAACGATGCTGCGGCCGATCCATAAATTGGAACAAACTTCAATAACTGACGTTTGCTTAAATTGGTCAAAAACCCCACCCCTATTGCACTACCAATATCGTTTATCCGGTCCCGAGTCAGAGGCTGGGCATAGATCGATGCAATGGTTTGAAATAATTTGAATTGTATGGCTACGACTAAAGGGACATCGACAAATGGAGCTGGTATAGCACCCACCATCGCTGAAACAACAGAGTAACTTACGATATGCGGATGGGCAGTAGATCGATACAAATCAGAAATTTGCTCATGGGCTTGTTTGGCATCGCGAATCAAAATCATAGTCCCTTGTGGCAGGGCAAATTCTAACGCAGACCAGAACGCTTCAAGTCCATAGTACACGGGAGTATAACCATCATCGGGTTGGGTAAAATCCAGCGCAACGTAACGTGCTTGAATACCTGCAGCTTGAACCATGTCCCGCTGTTCGCTCAATGACCGGACCAGTTTCTCGGGCATCGGACATGAAGATTCCAAGTCAAAATAGGGATACGGATCTATATGTTCGTCCTCATACCTATCGTATCCTTCATGAAGGCAGGTCTGCGCCACAATAACAGGCCAATCTGGGCGTTGTTTCTGTATAGAAACCAATGAGTCCATCACCGATTTTTGCGCATGATCCATGGCTTTCATTACCACAATTAATACATGCGTTTGCTGTGAAAATAACTGAATCTCCTCACTCGCATCGTATTCAACCTCCCCAATCCCGCGTGTATCTAAAAAACGCATCATGCAGTTTGCGGAATCGGGAAAATCATACACTTTTGAATACCGGGTACAGGATTGATACCCATTCCCGATCTGCGCCTGTTCGTGTCCAGTCAATGCCCGTACAATGGCTGTTTTGCCGGATTGGGTTTTACCCAGCAGCCAAAACACCGGGACGGGCAAATTCTCGGTAACTTCCCGTAACCGTTGTGTCAGTACATCGTCATTCACAGACGGGTTAAATAGCGCCTGCTTAATTTTTTCCCACATCACAGCTACAGAAAACCTCAATAAACCCCGAAATTTAACGCCAGCAATCACTGATTTATCCTGCGTCCGGACGACTTCTAAGTCAAGAAAAACCGCCTGAGAAATGATTACAGGGGTATCGCAATATTTGATTTTCCAGTAATGCAGGTTCAGAATCACTTTTCGAAGCAACATAATGACTAAATGCTAACCAGCCGGACTAAAAATAACATTGGAGATCTCGAGTTTTCCTCACCAATGGAAAGTCGAAGTTTGTGGCAAGACGCCTGGAGACGATTGGCCGGAAACAGGGCTGCTGTAGTAAGCTTTTTTTTGTTGGTTAGCTTCGTTACTCTTGTCATATTTGGTCCAATGTTCAGTCCCTATCAATACGATGAGTTGGATTTTGAATTAATTTCCAACCCTCCTGATATTACCGATGCTCATTGGTTTGGGACCGATGGTCTAGGTCGTGATTTGTTCGTCAGAACGTTGATGGGGGGACGAATCTCCCTGGCAGTGGGTTTGATTGCGACCCTGGTCAGCATTGGTATCGGCGTAAGTTATGGTGCCATTGCTGGCTATTATGGTGGCAAAATTGATGCAATGATGATGCGTTTTGTCGATATTCTCTACGCCTTACCCTTCATGTTTTTTGTGATTTTACTGACGGTGGTCTTTGGCCGCAGTATCGTGTTAATGTTTGTTGCTATTGGTGCGGTCAATTGGTTAGACATGGCTCGAATTGTCCGAGGTCAAACCTTGGGATTAAAACAGAAGGAGTTTGTTGAGGCCGCTCGGACTTGTGGTGTAACATCGTTCGGAATCATTTTTCGGCACATTATCCCAAACCTTCTGGGCTTAATCAGCGTTTATGTGACTTTGACCATCCCACAAGTTATTTTGGTGGAATCCTTTTTAAGCTTTTTGGGCTTAGGCGTTCAGGAGCCCGAAACAAGCTGGGGTGCCTTGGTTAGTCAAGGGGCTCAAGAAATGGGAACCGCGCCTTGGAGTCTGATTTTTCCAGCCTCTTTCCTAACGATGACCCTATTTTGTTTTAACTTCATCGGCGATGGTTTACGCGATGCGCTCGATCCTAAGGATCACCGATAGTTCGATTGATGTCCTTGCTTTCGGTACAGAACCTGAGTGTTTTTTTTGAGTTGCCAGAAACCCAAATCTGCGCCGTCAAGGATCTTAGCTTTTCAGTTAGATCGAGCGAAATCCTAGGAATCGTCGGCGAATCCGGATCGGGTAAAACCCAGACAGTACTCAGTATATTAGGCTTACTCGCCAGCAACGGGTTTTCGAAAGGTAGTGTCCGGTTTGATGGTCGAGAAATACTCAATGCGGATGCGAGAGAATTGAATAACATCCGTGGGGCCAAAATCGCTATGATTTTTCAAGACCCGATGGCATCGTTAAACCCTTACCTTCGCATTAGCACCCAAATGGTCGAAGTGCTTGTCCGGCACCAGGGAATGAATTCTAAGGAAGCCTTGCAACGGGTAATCGAAGGGCTGGATCAGGTTAAAATTGCGGAAGCACACAAGCGAGTTCATGCCTATCCCCACGAATTTTCCGGAGGTATGCGTCAGCGGGTTATGATTGCCATGGCATTGCTCTGCAAACCAAGTCTGATCATTGCGGACGAACCCACAACCGCCTTAGATGTCACCGTACAGGCACAGATTCTTGCATTGTTAAAGGAGCTCAAGCGAGACACCAATGTTTCCATACTTTTAGTAACCCATGATTTAGGTGTCGTCGCCGAAATCTGTGACCACGTTTTGGTCATGTATGCTGGACGAATGATGGAATATGCTGAGGTCGGTGAAATTTTTGAAAACCCATATCATCCCTATACTCAAGCATTATTACGGTCGATTCCGCAAATCGATCGTAAAAAAGGCAAGAAATTAAATATGATCCCCGGTAATCCACCCTATCTTTTACACAAATTCAAAGGTTGTCCTTTTTCTGACCGTTGTGAAAACTGTTTTGATCGTTGTACAACCCAAGATATCGAGGAGAAGCGACTGGGCGGAGAGAGACGGGTAGCATGCCATCTGAACCTAGCATGAGGTTATCCACTCCATTGCTCCAGGTTGACGACATGGTGGTACACTATCCAATTGAATCGGAAAACTTTTTTGGAAGGAATCGGTTTTTCAAAGCGGTGTCCGGTGTTAGCTTCGACTTGAACCATGGCGAGATATTAGGTCTCGTTGGCGAATCGGGATGCGGCAAATCTACGTTGGCTAGAACTCTCCTTAGGTTGGTGGAACCAAGCGCTGGTAAAATCGTTTTTAATGGAGAAAACCTGGTCGGTCTACCACCTAAAATTCTCCGTAGAACCCGGCAAAAGATACAGATGATTTTTCAAGATCCACTGGCGTCTTTAAATCCGCGCATGACTGTCGGCACCATCATCGCTGAACCTTTGGGTGTCTACCACAAGCACCTTAGTCGCATGGAAATCCGAAAACAGGTCCGCATAATGATGGACCGTGTGGGCTTGTCACCTGACCAAATCAACCGCTATCCACACCAATTTTCAGGAGGCCAGTGCCAGCGGATCGGTATAGCACGAGCACTGATATTGCAGCCTGACCTGGTTGTTTGTGATGAACCAGTCAGTGCGCTGGATGTATCCATTCAGGCCCAGATCATAAATCTTCTAGTCGATTTGCAACGTGAAATGGGCTTATCTCTACTCTTTATTTCCCATGACCTGAGTATCGTTAAGCAAATCAGCGATAGAATCATGGTGATGTACCTGGGGAAGCTCGTCGAAATCAATGAGGCCAATGCCCTTTACCGCATGCCCAAGCACCCCTATACCCGTGCATTAATTCAGGCAATCCCAATTCCAGATCCGAAACGGGCAGGTAACCGACCACATCAGACCTTATCGGGAGAAATACCGTCACCACTCAACCCTCCAAATGCCTGTACGTTTCACCCACGTTGCCCCCATGTCATGGCCCAATGCCGACAGGAGATTCCAATATTGAAAGTTCCATACGATTCCGACCGAGGGCTCGTGGCCTGCCATTTAGTTTAAAATTTAATTGAATGAAAAAAGGCATTTATGAAAAATTCACCCACCAATAGTTTATACCAGCGAATCTATACGATGGTGGACCAAATCCCGGAAGGCTACGTTGCAACCTATGGTCAAATTGCTAACTTAGTAGGGTCGTGCGGTGCGCGACAAGTAGGATATGCCTTAGCAGCACTTCACGACGAGATTGACGTGCCATGGCATCGGGTTATCAATAGCCAGGGCTGCATCAGTATGCGAACCCGTAACGACAATCATCAAGACCAGCGTAAACGCTTGCTTTCCGAAGGAATAAATTTTAACGATCACGAAACGATCAACCTGGAAATATTCAGGTGGCCTGGCCCTGGAAAAGCGCCGTGAGCAACCTCAGGTTGGTGCTCCACGGTAGAAATGCCATAGGAATAGACTCCCCACACTTCGCCATGGAGTCCATTGGGCGACTAAATCACGCGATTGCTTTGGCGTCGGGCGTGCGTCCATACCTTTTAGTTTCTGGAGCGCAAGGCGCAAGGCTAAGTCGTCGGCGGGAAAAATATCTTGTCGTTCAAGAGAGAACATTAAGTAAACCTCAGCACTCCAACGGCCAAAGCCTCTAAGTGCGACAATTTCTTGGATCGCTGATTCGTCGTCAAGAACGGCAAGCTCCTCAGGAACAAAAGACCCATCAACTATCTCTTTAGCCAAATTCGTTGCATATTCAACCTTACGACCGGACAATCCCACTTCTCGAAGTGCCCCCTCAGGTAACGCCAACAATTTGTCGGGCTGCAGCTCTGGTAACAAAACCCTCACCCTTCCCATAATGGCTCGCGCGGCTTCCGTTGATATCTGCTGGCTGACTATGGTTGCCAAAAAGGTTTCAAAACCAGGAGGTCTAAAGCGTGGCTCGGGGTAACCAAGTTCCTGAAAACTTTCCGCAATATCTTGGTCGACCTGCACAATGGTATCAAGGCCCTTTTTGATTACTGCTTCGTTCATAGATTAATACAACGTTTAGGCAAATTAGGAAAATTCAACTTGATCTTTATAACCGCAGATCCCTCATTTTTGATCATCTTGAATCGCAATATAGGGCGTTTTTGCATTACGTAACATTAAGAATCTGGTTCCTACCAACAATTTATCAAAAAATCGGTAAAGAATCGCTTGTGTCCAATCACAATAGCTAGCTGTCTCTAGAAAAAATGACAACAAATGTAATAACCCCTAATATAGGGCTAAACGAAATTATTCTATAAAATAATACCAATATTCGGGTTCTATGCCGCACGATCAAGACAATTCCCTCGCCGACTGGAAGCTCCACGCTGATCGTTTTCAACAAGAAATTCAAAAAGCTGTCGTCGGATTGGAAGATACCATCAACCTGATTACCGTTGCCATTTTTGCCCGGGGCCACCTCATGCTGGAAGGCGATGTCGGCGTTGGCAAAACCGTGCTGTTGCGCGCTGTCGCCCGAGGTCTGGGTGGTGCCTACGAAAGAATCGAAGGCACCATCGATCTCATGCCCAACGATTTGATTTATCACACCTATATTAATCAAGAAGGTAAGCCGCGGATCGACCCTGGACCGATTTTAAAACACCAAGAAAAACTTTCAACATTCTTTTTTAATGAAGTCAACCGAGTACGGCCTCAAGTACATTCGCTGTTACTCCGAATCATGGCGGAGCGCAGTGTCAACGCATTTAATCGGGAATATCACTTTCCATATTTGCAAGTCTTTGCCGACCGCAACCGAGTGGAAAAGGAAGAAACTTTCGAAATCCCATCGGCGGCCAGGGACCGCTTCCTTATGGAGCTTCGCATCGAAATTCCAACCGATCCGATAATACGAAAACAGCTCATTTTCGACCCTCGTTTTCACGACGTGGACCAGCTTATCGAAGAAATCCATCCAGAAGTTTTACCTTACCAACACCTTAACCGCATCGCCCAACTCATTCAATCCGAAATTCAAACTTCAAATACGCTCCAACAATATGCTTTGGATTTGTGGAAAGCGACGCATGACCCTGGAAAATACGGGGTTACAATCGAGGGCATTAACATGGATCAGTTGATACTATCTGGGGCTAGTTCGCGAGGAATGAGTTTATTGATCCGCGCAGCCCGGGTCATCGCCTGGCTGCAAGGGCGTGCAGCGGTTGTACCGGAAGACATCCAGCGATGCTTCTATCAAACCACAGCGCATCGCCTTTTCTTTAACCCCAGCTATGAATTGCGTCGTTCTATGATCATTGACGATCTGATCGAAGGTATGCTCAACCAAGTAGCGGCGCCGTGATATCGAAATCTGTCGTAAAACGCGAAGTGCAACTGAAAACAATTGGCATAGCAAAAATTGAGCTGCGAAGTTGGAGGTTTCAGAAATTCAACTGTGGGTGTTTCAGGCAATAATGATTCAAGAATTCCATTATCGCATTCACTGGAGTTCGCGCAATGTTAGACCCGGCCATCATCCAAGTATTCAATCCGGAGGTGGATTCGAATTTTGTGGCTACAAATCGTTGCATGCCAATGCCGACGCTCGCCATATCGATATTCGCGCCAGTTTAAATGATCCATTCGAACAATTCGTCGTCCGTAGATTTCGCCAATATAGTTCGGTACCAATTTTCGTCATTGCAGATCTTTCCGCTTCTATGGGTTTTGGTTCCCTTCGAAACAAGATTGAATTACTCGCTGATTTCTCCACCTCGGCTGCCTATTCAGCCTATAGGACTGGCGACCCATTTGGCTTTATCGGTTGTAACCGAAAGATATTGTGGAATTTGTTTCTAGCACTCGGCCAATATCGTGGTAGCGCTATCGAGCATCTCAAAAAAGTGCGTCAATTTACCCCCATAGAAAATGGGATGTTAGGAATGCTTGATGCGGTCCAATACCTTGGCAAAAAGCGGGCTTTGGTTTTTTTGGTGTCGGATTTTCACTTCCCATTTCCAGTGATCAACTCTCTTATGGATGCCTATTCTCCTCACGATATCGTGCCAGTTGTAGTTTGGGACTCTGCTGAGTTTGAAGATCTGCCTTCACGGGGTTTTGTGCGAGTTAAAGACGCTGAAACAGGGTCCGAACGAACTTTACTCATGCGACCTGAATTGCATTTAAAAATCAAGAAGGCCTTTCAAAAGCGGCACAATCGACTTGTCGAAATTTGTTCGCGTTATGGTAGAGAGCCTTTCTTTATCCTAAACAAGTTCTTGCCCGATAAATTAACGGAATATTTTGCCTACAAATAAAGTAGCAGATGCGCGCGATTTTAAACACGATTAGTCGCTTACTTGCAGGTAAACCCTTTATCAGCGTTGGGTTTGTACTCGTGCTTTTCGCTTTAATTTTGAGTACCCTGACCAAATCAGCGACAGTCAAATCTTTTTCTTTTGAAACTCCGCCACCCTTCGGCTACATGATCGGAGATTTGATCGAACACAATATATCTCTTTCCGTTGCGAAATCCTTCGTTATCATCGAGAGCTTACTTCCAAAACCAGGCCCGATAAATAACTGGCTAGAGCTTAGAGATATCCAATTGAAAAATAAAACTGGTTTTGTCGAAACCCAATACCGAATTAAGTTGGTTTATCAACCCTTCAGAGCGAGTGGGGAAACCGAAACCTTAGTCATTCCGGCGTTTAATCTCCAGCTGCGCTCATCCGATGAATTATTAGAGTTTCCTGTGCCAAACTGGGAATTTTCCTATGGTCCACTGATTCCCAAACACATATCCAATTCCGAAATCACTATACGTCCACCTGCAAAACCTAAATTGATATCGGTTACCCAGCCCTTGTTGTTACTGAGTATGGCTTTGGTTGGCTTGGTGACGGTCCTGCTTTATCTCGCCTGGCTCAATGATCTATTACCCTTAATCAGACGAAATTTAGGACCCTTTTCGTTAGCGTATCGACAACTTAAAAAATTCGATCAGTCCAGTCACGATAAAAATTTATATCGTTCCGCACTTAGGATAATACACCGTGCCTTCGATGACACCGCCGGAAAAACGGTATTTAATGACCGTTTGGAAAACTTTTTCGACAACAACCCAGATTTTCGAAGCTTACAAAAAGATACAGTATTATTTTTTGAAATCTCCAGAGAAATATTTTTTTCGGGGAAAAATTCGACTATTCAGACCCAATATCCACTATCTTGGTTGATGGATTTATGTCGACGATTTCGAGCTCATGAGTGTTGAGATAGATGATAGCAATTCAACTCTCGACTAGTTTTCGAAACTAATGAGTCAAACGTGCCCATTTTACCAACGACCTGCGCATAATGGTCTGGCCCCCACAAACATAAGTCACAACCCCAAACGTGAAGGTTTATATTAAAAAGGCACTATGGAAATAGGATTTTCTAATGTGTGGATTTTGGCGTTGTCTCCTTTGGGATTGCTCCCATTTTTCCGAGTAAATCAAAAAAAACCGGTTTATTCCTGGATCACTCTTATTCCCCCAGATAGATTATCGATAATCGCTGAATGGGTGGGTAGAACAGTCTCAGCACTCACTATTTTCGTACTTATTGGCGCACTTGGAGAGCCTCACTTTAGAGAACAATCCGTCGAGCGTATAGGCACAGGAGCTCATATTGTGCTGTTATTTGATCGAAGCGCCAGTATGAATGCCAACTTTGCCGGTAGCTATCTCGGGGGAGGCTCCGAGGAATCGAAAGGTACCATCGCCAGTAAAATGCTTTCTGAATTTGTCGACCGCAGGCAAAAAGATTTGTTTGGTATGGTTGCTTTCAGCACCTCACCGATCTACGTTTTGCCTTTGACCCCAAATCATGAGGCTGTACAATCGGCCATTCGAAGTGCCAACCGAGGTAAAGGCTTAACTAATATGGCCCCAGCAATCGCTATGGGTTTAGATTTTTTCACCGGTAAAACCGTCACGGGCTCGCGCATAATCGTCTTGGTATCCGATGGTGCGACAATATTGAAACCTGAAATTCAAGCCAGACTAAAGACTCTTTTTCATCAAAATCAGGTCCGGCTCTATTGGATTTACCTTAGAACCCAAAATGCCCCTTCATTGGATCAGGCGCCCAAAAACCCCAACGAACGAACAACCCCCGAATTTTTTATCCACCGTTATTTTCAAAACTTGAGTGTTCCTTACCGCGCTTACCAAGCGGAAAACCCCGGTGCACTGCAAGAAGCAATTCACGAAATCGAACAACTTGAAAACAAACCAATGCGGTATTTTGAAAAAATACCGCGACAAGACCTTTCGGTGTATTGCTATTCAATTGCGTTAATATGTTTACTGATCAGTTTGTTGTTTAAACTACTAGAAATTCGATCATGGAAAAGCTAATTCAGATGCTCAATTCCTTCAAATCACGACTGAATAGGCAGAATGTCTTGAAGTGGTTAGCGCTATCGTTTTTCGTCCTTGCCGGTTACCAAAGTTATATTCTTTTCCAAATATCAATGATAAACCATGCCATCCAAAATGGTGTTGCCGTCGATCAGAACGAAAATCGTATTCCAGAAGTCCAGTTTGCAGAGGCCTGGCAACTTCACCAACAAGCACGAAATCAGGAAGCGCTGCGTGTATATAACAGCATTGAGAAAAACGCGTCAGCAGAGTTGCAGGATTCGATTCGATACAATACGGCAACCCTATTCTTACAGAAAGCCGCAAAACAATGGAACGAGCATGGGGTTTTAGCTTTCGCCGAAGTGGA
>CAZZET010000076.1:0-4492 GCA_964653275.1 uncultured Methylococcales bacterium | reverse complement strand
AGAAAGCCGCAAAACAATGGAACGAGCATGGGGTTTTAGCTTTCGCCGAAGTGGACGCCCTAATTACCTTATCGGAGCACAGTTTCCGCGATGTGCTTAGACGTAACCCTAACAACCTAAACGCACGCTTTAATTTGGAATACGCACTGCGAATCCGTCCTCCCCGCAAGGAAGCTAAAAAGTCTGACTGGGAGGGCCAAAAAAGTAGTGTTTTCGCAATCTTACCCGGTATACCCAACGAAGGCCCTTAAGACAAATTACAAAAATTAGATTACCGATGTGCCTGCCTCCGATGCTATGACCGGTGCGCAATGTGCCAAGCCTTGATTTAGAGATCTAGGCAACACAATTTTGTTAATTGAAACTTAATACACTACCCCGTTTGAAAACCAATGTTTTTAGTTCTAAAAAGGGGAATATTAAACCCATCGGCTTGGATGTTAATGTTTGCGGCTATAGCAACCTTGGTAACTTTTTATGACCCAACCATCGAATTAGAACAAAATACCTACAACTATGTAGTCATATTCGATATTACCCAAAGTATGAATACTCACGATTATAAGGTCGATGGCATGCCGTCGGACCGCCTATCCTTTGCAAAAAAAACGCTAAGAAATACGTTACAGGATATTCCCTGTGGCTCTCAGATTGGACTGGGAATTTTCTCAAACAAAGAAATTTTACTCCTATTTGATTCTATCGAGGTCTGTAAAAATTTTTCCATTCTAGACGATGTCATCGCCCATATAGATTGGCGAATGACTTGGGCGGCTCAAAGTAATATACGGCGGGGACTATACAATAGTCTTCGAACCCTATCTCGACTCCCCGAAAAACCTCATATTGTATTCATGACCGATGGTGAATCAACGGTACAAGATTTTAGGCCAGCTCCTTTCCATCGACTTTCAAAAAAAATCAAAGGAATGATTATAGGGGTCGGCGGCCATATCCCCACGCCGATTCCAAAATTGGATCAGGAGAATACCCTAATGGGTTATTGGAAAAAGGAAGAGATCTCTATTTTGCACCACACCCCCGATGAATCGGGATCAGACACCGGATATTACCTATCCACAGTCGATCAAACCCACTTGCAAAATCTGGCGACATTGACTGGACTGCACTATTACCATTTAGAAACTATCGAGCACTTTAAGCAAGCCTTGTTTGTGGATGAGTTTGCCACCAAACGAAGGGTCAATGATGACATTCGCTGGGTCTTCGGTTTACTTGCTATGACATTAGTTCTAGCGACCTATTTACCGAATCTTTTGGTGCGAAAAAATTTACCTAATAATGATTGATGAAGATCTAAGTACCCCGCGGCTCAATCGAACAGGTCAATGTCTCAATTAGCCTTTATTGATAGGTTATGGAAAATACTCCGATAGATCCTACCGACGAGTCCACAAGAATTCCAGTACCCCCTTAACACAAGGCTTTACTGTTTCGCTTTAATTTAACTATCAGTTAGCACTGTGATAAATCAACCAATGAGTGCCCGTGTCCGGTAAAGTTTAAACTTATACACCTAATCGTCTCGATAAGTAAATTCAAATCCTGCAAGTCTAAACTAGTACAAACCAGAAGACACTGACAAGCAACACCGAAACCCCCCTCCGTCGCTACCCCCACCCCCGGGGTCGCCCCCACCACGTGCACCACTACGAACTTGCGGTTTATCATTCCAATATCCACCACCACGCAAAGCTCTAAGATCTTCTCCTTCCAGATAATCCTGTGACCAATGGTTCCCCGTAACTGTGTCAATAGTATATGATTCGGCCCATTTAGTAGAACACCATTCCCAAACGTTTCCGACCAAATCAAACACAGCGGTAACATTCCTGTTTTGACATAAAGCATCAGGGATCACAGGTAATTCACTTGGCGTAGATTCCTCCAGCCAATTCCGGTTGGTGGGGTCGCTTCCCGTCGCAATGGTTCGATCCAAACTTCGCTCATTAGAATTACAGGCTCCGTTGTTCCATTCATCACCCCAGGGCCAAAATCGCGCTTCTGGTCCACGGGCAGCCCATTCCCATTCGGCTTCACTTGGAAGCCTAATCACCCATTTACGCTCGCCCAAAAACTTTCCAAAACAATCTGTTAACCAGTTGCAATAAGCTACAGCTTCGTACCAAGTAACACCGACGACTGGATGGTTGGCTATGTGCCAATCCGGGTTGTTCCATAAAGAAGGAAATTTGTTGTCACCCCGGTCCTTTAATCCTGCTTCGGTCCAAAACTGGTCATTTAGATAACCCTCCCCACCCGCATTCACAAAACAGGTAAATTGGGCACATGTCACCGGGTACGCAGACATATAAAATGGTTGGATCTCAATGCCTGGCCCACAACTGGGCCAAACTTCACCCTCTTTTGCCAGAGGATCCCGCTTTGTTCCCTGCCCAAGCTTAAAACCTTCGACCAATCCAACGTTCAATGTGCCTTGAACCGGCACCCAAGCGTGGCTTGGAACGCTTATTCCATCCGATTCGACCATCTCGACAATACCTTGTCTTATGTCACCCAAGATTGACAGTGCTCGGCCCACTTCCGCTCTATCTCGGGGTTTATCCGACAACGCATACTGGGTTTCCAACAATGCAACCAGACGAGTTTTTAAAATCTCAAAGATCTGCTTTTGATACTGATCGACATTCTCATGCTTACCCGTTTCGATCACTGCCTGTGCCGCACGTAATACTAAATACCACTCAGGGTTCTGCGGTTGTACCGGCCAAAGGTAATTGCAGAATACCTCGACCAACTGCCAAATACTGCTGCCTATTTCCACATAACTTGCGGACAACAGCAAAGCTTCGCGCCAACGCTCATCGTCTTCACGCACCAGTTCCCGTAAGCGGTGTGGGAACTGATTATTCGATAGATGGCAGGCAGCCAGATATTCTTGGAAGGTCCTATGGGGGAAGCGATAAATTCGTTCCTGATCGGTTTCAATCAGTATCCCTGCCCGATTAGTAATAAATTTCTTGATCTTATCCGTATCGGGTTCAAGCCCATCGGCTTTGGTAACTTCCAGCAAGGCAACAACCAAATCTTCTACTGGGATATCATGGGCATCGACTAATTCAGGCTGGTCATGATGAGCATTGTATGCGAGCTTTTCAAGCGCTTGGCGCAGCGCGGCCTTACTAATGCCGAGTTCCTGACGAATATCAAATTGGGTACCGCGCGGTTCACCAAAGTCATCGAAAAGTGGCTTATCCCGCTGCCAAACATCAATCAGATGTTCGACACAAAACTCGTAGAGTTTTTGGCGTTTCTCCGGCAGCGCACCACCTTCCCCAACTCGATGCAGCCAACCCATCAAACTCATTAGCAAAGGATTCTGCCCCAACTCAGCCAGCCGTGGGTTGCTTTCTAACGCAGCCTTCAGACGCTCGGCATATTTTGCTGCCGTATCCGAACCGAGACGCGCCTGTTTGATACCGAGCTCGCCGTACCATTTATGCACAAATTCCTGCATCTGAGGTAGATTAAATGGGGCAACACGCCTTTCTTCAAAACCGTTGAATCTTTCTTCACGGGTTTGATACGCGTAGGGTCGGCTGGTAACTAAAATCCGTGCCAGTGGAAAGCGAAGTCGAAATTCCTCTATACGCTTTTTTAAGCGCTGTCGCCACCCACTCGAATCGGGCACCTCATCAATACCATCCAGTAGTAGCAAACAGCCATCACTTTTATTCAGTGCCTGTTCCAGTTCGGAGCGACAATCCTGAAACTCACTATTTCCCATCGGCAGCCTGGCGCAATGTTCTATAATGTACGTCCATAAATCTCTGTCCTTCGCCAATCCGTGTGGAGCAAAGTGTCGAAGAATAATTCGGATTGGCACCATAGGTGGAAAATCGATGACATCGAACAACGCAATATTGGCCTCTTTTTTACCCAAAAACTGGCCAACCAAACAGACCGTCAAAAAATCTACTATCGTGCTTTTTCCACTACCCGGATCGCCTGTCAGCACCAAAAAGGGATGCTCGAGGATACTTTGCATGACAGAAATTCCTTGATGGGATTCGCTGTCAGTTGGTTTATCACATTCGTAAACTCTCTGATGTTCCTGTGCTTCGATTACATCGAGTGATGTATATACAGCGGATAAACTCAATCTTCCTGCTTGCTGCCGAACCGCATACTCGAAATTTGTAGTATTCAACTCAATACATTGGCGCCAGAGATTCTCCAAATACGAAGTTAGGGGTTGAGATTTAGCAATTTCCACAGACGCAGGTGTGGATAATTCTGATTCTGGGGTTAGTCTATTTATCGCATTAATCAAAATATCTGCGAATTTATAAGGATTCGCACGAAGATCAACGCAATTGTATAAATTCAAAAAACCGTCAATCCTAGGATTACCTTGGACTGATAGCAGTATTATCGGGATAGCATGCTTGGGTGATCGACCCGCTTCCTTTCTATGAATCGCATAATCCCATTCTTTAACTTGCCACTT
>CAZZET010000075.1:0-18003 GCA_964653275.1 uncultured Methylococcales bacterium | reverse complement strand
CTTAGCGACAGAACAACCGATCCGACAAACAAGCCGATTATCCCCGACAGTATCATACCGCCAATCGCCCCGAGCAGAATGAGAAGCATCGGTGTTTTCAATCCTCGCCCTAACAATAGTGGCTTCAAAAAAGAATCGCTGACGCTAACGATAATGCTCCAAATCATGAATACTACGGCAGTTGTCGTGTCTGCGGCGGAAAAAACATAGATGATAATGGGTCCCAGCACTAATAATGGTGGGAGCTGGATGATTGCGAGAAACAACACGATTAAAGCCCACAAGCCAGCGCCAGGAACATCTGCTGCCACCATTCCTAAGCCTGCGAATACCGATTGTATAACCGCGATTCCTAATACCCCCTGGGCCACACTGCGAATGACTGCGCCCGCGAGGTCGACGAACTCTTCACCGCGTTCACCTGCTAGACGAATACCGACTTGGTTCATAATTTTGCGGCTGCCGATATTGTTTGCTAGAAACAGACCCGCAATGATTATGGAAAATACAAACTGTAGCACACCGAACCCGGCGCCAGCTATAGCGGAAAGCAACCACTGAGCAATTTGCTTCAACTGCGGCTTAAACTGGTTGAGTGCTGCTTCCATATTGGTTGAAAACAAACTCCATATCTGGTCTAGGCGCTCGCCAATTATCGGCCAGCTAGCAACCTGTTCGGGTGGTGGCGGAAAAGAAAGTATGTCATGCTGAAATTCCCGAGATAATGCATGTATGGCCTCAACTAGCGTGCCAGCAAACATGTAAACGGGTACGATCAAAAACACCAAAAAAATCAGCGTAAACAGCATAGCCGCAAATCCCGCCGATTGTCCTGTGGAATTTTGCAATTTTCGGAACAAGGGAAATACTGCCGCCGCAATGATCCCGCCCCACAAGACGGGAATGATAAAGGGTTTGAGAATCTCAAAGCACCAGACCAGCATTAGAGCAACAAAACCGATACGGATGGCAGCTTCCAACGCTTGATTCATAGTTAATTTGTCTTTCAACGACATGTTGGGCGTGTTCATAATCTTTAAAAATTAGTTGGAGTTAAGCTGGCATCTTGTTCGAAAATAGGTACCGTTACGAGGGAAAACGGATTGATGCTGTTTTTTTCGGGTAATAAATGTGGTGAACAGCTGCGCGATTTTAAGAAATATAATCGGGTACATAGCCCCAATCTGTTTTTTAACGGTAAGCTCTTGATCTTCGGACAGCCACCTAACAAATATCATACGCTAAACCTTTTGTTTCTAACAGATTTTCCTCTATGCGCGAGTGGTCTTTAATTTGAGCAAATACTCGGTCCAGCCTACCTATTCCTCGACTTCATTGAACCCTCCGTTTGCATCCTTTGCACGTGCAAGATCAGAATTCGATCTTTGGGAACCAGGGTTGCTGGCTTGCAGGGGCTGGAGCTTCTGGCTGTGTCTCCGGTAAATCTTCAGTTTGTAAATCGCCCCAGTCCGTACGTTCATGCATTTCCTTTCGAATCGTTGCAGGGACAAACGCTTTACCGTGACGCAGTTGCCAACCACCACCCAAGGCTTTATAGACCGAAATCAGACTGGTATTTATTGTGCCTTTACGTTCCGTAAGCCTATCTTGTTGTTGTAACAGGGTTCCCTGGGTGTCCAGTACTCGGGTGTAGGCTACGGCCCCATCGCGATACTGGATCTGTGCCAGTTCAACTGCACGTTCGGCTGCCCAGGCGCTGTCTTTGAGGTATTTGACTTCGCTTTGAGCACCCAGAAATGCCGCAACACCGTCTTCAACTTCCCGGGCCGCCGTGAGCACAGAATTTTGGTAATTCACGATCAATTCCTGTAAACGGGCATCCTGAACTCGGACATCATTTCGAATGCGCCCATAATTCAAAATATTCCAGTTAACCGAAGGGCCAACAAACCAGGTAAAACTGCTGCCATCAAACAAATCGCCTAAATGTGCGCCGTTGGAACGAAAACTACCGTTGTCGCTGGACTGAAAGCCCACCGACCCGAGCAAAATAAATCGTGGGAACAGTTCGGCTTTGGCTATTCCTATGTTGGCGCTTTGCGCCGCAGCCTGCAATTCGGTGAGCCGCACATCGGGACGTCGGCGTAGTAAATCCGCAGGGATCCCTAGTGTTAGGTTCTCTGGAGCAACGGGAATTTTTTCAACGCCAGTCAATAGATCTTCTAGATTGCTTGGTGGCATGCCCAGTAGTGTACTCAGTGCATATCGGGTTTGTTTTATGCTAACTTCCAATGCTGGAATCGTCGCTTCGGTGTTTCGTAATAACGATAGAGCCTGCATTGGGTCAAGTTCGGAAACAGCGCCATTATTGAACCGAATATTAGCTATTTCATAGCTACGCTTCTGAGTTTTTACATTATTCAAGGCAATGGCTAATCGCTCTTGCTGAATACGTAAGTTGATATAGACGGTTGCGACTTCTGCTGTCAGTGATACCAAAATGTCATCGTAGTTGGTAATCGATGCGCCATAATCAGCCCGAGCTGATTCTGCACCACGGCGAAATCGGCCCCAAAAGTCCATCTCCCAAGCTGCATCAAAGCCAATATTATAGTCCCAGAAGTTTCGGTCAGCGATAGCTTGGTTGGGCGCATTTTGACTTAGGCGACTATAAATGGCGCCGCCGTTTAATTGTTGAGTCTGTGGATACTGTTGACCTAAAGCAATGCCAAGTTGAGCACGGGTTTCTAATATCCGAAGACCAGCAATATGTAAGTTTAAGTTTTGGTTGTAGGCTTTTTCAACCAGAGTGGTGAGAACTGGATCGTTAAAGATCTCCCACCAGTCACTGTAATCAACTTGCTGGTCAATGTTTAGTTTAGGGTTGTTTTGATTTAGCCAATGTTCGGCGATAGGGGCATCTGGCTCTTTAAAATCAGGACCAACCGCGCATCCGGTAAAATACAGACTGGTAATTAACATTAGTATCCGACTGACAGCGGACAACTTTCCAATGAAAAACTGGTTTTGTCTACAGTGCAAGGATGTTTTGAAAGAATGCGATATCATCGTGGGGAATATACGCGAAAACTTGCTTTCTGACCACTTGGGACTGTTTGTGACAAAGGTAAAATGATTCGACCGACTGGTTTAATACAAACTAAATTTATTACAGCAGAAGGCACAAGTTCTTGATTCCTTAGGGGGCAAAAAGGACACACTTAATCGAAGCTCGAAGCCAAGACTTTTTGTTAACAGCGAAACTAATATCTTATAACCTATTACCTGTATTAAAATCATGGATTGAGGTTCAAGCTAAGGGATAAAGGGGAAATTTTAGTTGTATTTAGTATCGATGTAACGTTAATGTAAGGGTAATTAAATTTTTCATTGCTCCTGAAGTATGTCTATTGTCCGTTTGTATTTAGGCTGGTGCTCTGGAGCGTTAAGTGTTAAGGAGAATAACGTGAACTTTTCCCTGAATCGTATTGTAGTATTAGCGTGTTTTTTGCTGGGTTTATCCGGATGTAGTCAA
Organism: uncultured Methylococcales bacterium; assembly: GCA_964653275.1. GTDB lineage: Bacteria > Pseudomonadota > Gammaproteobacteria > Methylococcales. The sequence goes on along the minus strand of CAZZET010000075.1, from coordinate 14,507 downwards.
GGGCAGCCACCGGTTGAGCAGATACGTGCGATTAAAACTACGACGGTATCGGAATTGGCTGCTGTCAGCAAACGTAAGTTTGCCGGTGTGGTGATGGCGACTGATTTCTCACTACTCAGTTTTGAAGTGAGCGGTAATGTATCAACGGTGCTCGTTGATATTGGCGATCGGGTGGAGCAGGGCCAAGTGCTGGCGACACTGGTGCCCAATGATTTTGAATTGGCGGTAAAAGCCAGTCAAGCTGGTTTAGTCAAGGCCAGGGCAGACCGGGTTCATAAGAAAATCGAGTATGATCGTGCACAGTCTATCTTTGACCAGGGTGCCGGTAGCCAACGCCAGGTGGATAGGACAAGATATAACTACAAAGCTGCTCAGGCAGCCGTCAATTATGCTTCGGCCAAGTTGGGTCTGGCCAAACGCGATCTGGACAAAACTAAGCTGGAATCACCCTACACCGGTAGGATAGCCCAACGCACGGTGGAACCGCATATGGAAATTAAGAGCGGACAATCCCTGTTCAGAGTTGATGCTGACGGGGCATTGGATATTCGTCTCGGTGTCCCGGAGACAGTCGTGCATTTAATCGATAAGGATATCGTCACTGAAATTGATATTCCTACGTTACCTGGTCAGATCATTAACGGTCGTATATCAGAAATCGGGTCGGCAGCGCACGAAGCCAATTTGTTCCCGGTAAAAATTTCGCTGATCGAACCTCCTGCCACAGTGTCTCCGGGTATGACCGCGGATGTTACTTTGTCATTGACTAGCGAACAACAGAAACCTGGTTATTTGATTCCTCCGTCGGCGGTGTTGCCAATCGTTGATAAAGTTAGGGAAGGTTATGTTTTTGTATACGATAGTAAAACCTCGAAAGTCAAAAAAGTCCTAGTTCAATTTACCGGTGGGCAAGACAGCAGAGGCGTTGCATACGAGGGTTTGTCAGCGGGCGATATAATTGCCACAGCCGGGGTCAGCTTTTTAGCCGACGGGATGACCGTCAAATTAATGCAAGAAAAAACGTTATAAAGTCGTTTCAGAGATAATCGATTGATTACCCCTTTGTAGCCGTAACTAGGTGTCAGGCGTTTAGGAAGGTGAATTATTAAATTTATCTTCCTTAAAACTAAAAAAACAAACAAATGTTTAATATTACCCGTTTTGCGTTGAATAACTCCCGACTCGTCATCGTGAGCGTTACCCTCATTGTACTGGGGGGTGCTTATCTCTACCAGGACTTCCCGCGTCTAGAAGATCCAACTATCATTATTCGGGAGGCGGTGGTTGCCGCCCAATATCCGGGTATGCCGCCTGAACGGATGGAAAGATTGATTACTCGTCCCATTGAGGAAAAAGTCCGGACTATGGGTGAAGTCGATGAGATCAAAAAAACCAAGTCCAAATTTGGTGAGATGTTGTTGCACGTAACCATCAAAGATGAAGTGCCTTCAGCGCAACTGCCTGCAGTGTGGAAACTGTTACGCAATCGAATGGATGACCTGAGACCGACCTTGCCTGCAGGTACGATAGGGCCTGTCGTAAATGATGAATTTGGCGATACGGCGGTGGCGACTATTGCGCTATGGAGTGACGGATTCAGCATGGCCGAAATGTATGAGGTTGCGCGTAACACCCGTGAACAGCTTTCGTCTATGCAGGGGATTAAGAAGATCATACTGAGCGGTTTCCAGCACGAACAGATCTATTTGAACGTGTCTAATGCCAAAATCGCCCAGTTTGGTTTGGAGCCCAGTATAATCACCAATACTCTGAAGGCTCAGAACATTATTCTTCCTTCCGGTAGGACCAATGTTAATGGTATTGAGTTCATGATTGAGGCTACGGGCCGGTTTCTCAGTGTCGATGCTATCGGCGAGGTATTGATCCCGGTCGGAGGCGGCAAGGTCATTGCGTTGGAGGACATTGCCACGATCGAGAAAGGCTATGTCGATCCGCCCGAGAAACCGGTGTACTTTGAAGGACGGCCGGCCATTATTTTGAGTGTTTTTCTGCTGGAACAGGTCAATGCCGTGTCTTTTGGTGAACAACTGACCCAAAACCTTGATAAAATCGAACAATCGTTACCATGGGGTTATGCGTTCGATTACGCTACCTATCAGCCGGACCTGATAAAAGCTTCTGTCAACAGCATGATGTTGAATGTGCTCGAGACCGTGGGCATCGTGTTAGTCGTCGTGATTCTGTTTCTAGGGGTCAGAGTCGGGTTGATCGTCGGTTCTTTTGTGCCGTTGGTCATGTTGTTTGGTCTGGTGATGATGTCCGTTCTAAGTATAGAAATGCAGCGGATGTCACTGGCGACAATGATTATTGCGCTGGGTATGCTGGTTGATAACGGCATTGTCGTGGCCGAGGATATTCGTACGCGCATGGAGCAAGGCGTTGTGCGAACGGAGGCTGTATTGCAGGCGGGTGAGACCCTGATGATTCCATTATTGACCAGTACTCTGACTACCGTATTTGCATTCCTGCCGATGATTTTGATGGAAGGCAGTACTGGGGATTACACCAAGTCTTTGGGTCAGGTAGTCACTATTCTTCTACTGGGTTCGTGGTTTTTTTCGATGTTTGTTACGCCGACTACCTGTAACTGGTTCATGGAAGTTGATCCGGTTGTGGGTGGCGATGAAGGTTCTGCTCCGGATCCTTACCAGGGCAAGTTTTATCAAGTATACCGACAGATTTTGGAAACAGCGCTGCGCAAGCGCACATTGGTTTTGGCTGGGGCGATTGGCGCTTTGGCCCTGGCTTTGTATGGGTTTACCTTTATACCCAAAGTATTTTTTCCGGGCGGAGACCGTAACCAGTACCTGATTTATCTGGATATGCCGGCGGGCACCCGCATCGAGAAAAATGCCAGTACCGTCCGTCAAATAACAGCCTGGCTAGAAAACAAGGACATCAACCCGGAAATCAGTAATGCTGTTGCTTTTGTAGGTGATGGTGGGCCTCGCTTCTTTTTGTCCTTGTCTCCGGACGACCCGGAGGACTACAACAGTTTTTTTATCGTCAACACTCAAGATAGCGACCAAGTCGATACAATGGTAGAACGTACCCGTGCGCACTTACTGGATAATTTTCCCGATGTGCGTGGCAGGGTCAAGGCCATGTGGCTGGGTTCTACGGAAACCGGCATGTTCGAAATCCGCTTAATGGGGCCTGACATACAAGTGTTACAGAGTCAGGCAGAACAGCTGATGGCGGCATTGATGGATTTACCCGGTTCACTTGATGTCAAACAGGATTGGGACAACCCGATCATAAAGATGGAGGTCAATGTTGACCAGACCCGGGCACGCCGAGCCAATATAGGATCAGAAGAAGTGGCCAATATATTAGGTGCCTTTGTATTTGGATTTCCTATCAGTGATTATTGGGAAGGCGATATAGAAATCCCAATTGTTGTCCGGGGGGTCGAATCGGAAAGGACTTCGTTGACGGGACTCAGTACCTTGCAGATCTATTCTCAAAAGAATCCTAAGGGTGTGCCATTATCCCAGATATCTACGATTAGGAGCGTGGGTGAATATAGCAAAATCATGCGCCACAATCAGGAGCGGACAGTCATCGTCAGCGCCAAACATCAGACTTTGGCGGCAAGCCAGATTTTTGAACGGGTCAAGCCGGTTCTAGAGGATATTGAATTTCCAGTTAATTTTCACTGGGAAATGAGCGGTGAACTTGAGGAATCCGCTAAAGCTCAGACCCGATTGACCAAGTGGTTCCCCTTCTGCTTTCTGATGATTATTGTCCTCCTGGTATGGCAATTTAATTCCTTCCGTCGGGCCGGTATTATTTTGATAACCATACCGTTGATCTTGATCGGGGCGGTCATCGGCATGCTGGTGATGCGCGCTGATTTTGGATTCATGGTAATACTAGGCCTATTAAGTCTTGCCGGCACAATTATCAATAATGGTATTGTTATGATCGACCGGATTGAGACTCTAAGGGATTCCGGGTCAAGTCCCTATGATGCCGTCATTGGCTCTGCTATTTCTCGTTTCAGGCCGATTTTGCTATCGGTTACCACCACGGTGCTCGGATTGTTGCCGCTGATAATTTCTCAAGATCCATTGTTCTACGGCATGGCTTGTGTGATGGCGTTTGGCTTGATTGTTGGCACCGTTTTTACTCTGGGCATTGTCCCGATCCTTTATACCTTGTTTTTTCGCGTCAAATTACCCGATGTATGTGTGGTTTAAAAAGGTATCTGGCTGCGAGTGTTTTCCCTAATCGGGAGTACAAGGTTTACTACTATTAAGCGCGACGACTAGGTAATTATCAGTGCCCATGAGAATGCTTGGATACAGAGTTTATACTAGGTGGGAACTGGTGTACGTTAAAATGCCTCAATGACTGTGTGTGCTGCGTGCGTTGGTTGGAGTGATTAGATATGCATGAAAAGGCAAAGCATTAGTTAGTTTTTTGGCTATCTGAAATTACTACCGGGTTAACGAATAACAAGGGTGAAATATGCTTGAAGACAGTCACTATTATTTTCAAAAAGCGGCCGATGTGCTGAATTTGCCCGATCGGCTCAGAGAAATACTTTGGACGCCTCTTCGCGTTGTCAAGGTAGACCTTGTTATTGACGATGACGATGGCTGTCTGCAACACTATCAAGGCTATCGGGTTCAGCATAATAAAGCGCGTGGACCAATGAAAGGTGGACTACGTTACCATCCCTCTATGGATGAAGACCATGCCGCAGCACTGGCAAACTTGATGACATGGAAAACCGCCATAGTTGATGTGCCTTTTGGTGGTGCAAAAGGCGGAATCAACTGCGATCCATCGACAATGAGCGAGCGTGAACTGAATGTCGTTACACGAAGATTTGTCGAACAAACTAAGGAAATTATCGGCCCTACGATTGATATTCCCGCGCCGGACGTTAATACCAACGCCAAGGTGATGGGCTGGATCATGGACGAGTATTCAAAATATGCCGGTTTCTCACCCGGAGTGGTGACCGGTAAACCACTGGAGTTATTCGGTTCGGAAGGCCGTGATGAAGCGACTGGACGCGGAGTGATGGTTGTGCTGGACGAGGCACTGAAAGATCGTGGTCAGAACTGGCAAGATACCCGAGTAGCCGTGCAGGGTTTTGGTAACGTTGGAGCTAATGCAGCACGCCTCGTTGCAAAACAGGGAGCAAAAATTGTTGCGGTTGCCGATCATCTTGGAGGCGTCAGTCATGATGATGGGCTAGACATCGATGCGCTGGGTCTATGGGTAGGTGAACATCGGACGGTTAAAGGATTTCCGGGTGGTATGGCGTTTAGTGGACCTGAAATCATCGCATGGGATGCGGATGTGCTTATTCCTGCGGCACTAGAAGGCGCAATTACCGAAGACAATGTGAGCGGTGTTAAGGCAGATATTATTGTGGAAGGTGCCAACGGCCCAACCACACCGGCGGCACATGAATTTCTGGTCCGGCGTGGTGTGTTAATCGTGCCCGATATTTTAGCCAATGCGGGAGGTGTCACCGCGAGCTACTTCGAATGGGCACAAAATATTCAGCAATTTCGCTGGAAGAAAACCCGCGTCGATGAGGAGCTCACTCACAAGATGCGTGAAGCCTACCTAGCGGTTAGTGCTGTTGCGAAGAAAGAGCAGATAGACATGCGTATCGCGGCATTCGTACTGGCCATACGACGTGTGGGGCATGCAGCAATCTCAAGAACCTACGTGCCAGAGGACATTCAACTCTAAGTCATGGAATGCAATACCCGTTTAAGCTGGTTACAAATTGTTTGTAGTAAGCTGATAGCCATTTTAAATAGGACTTGCCATACCATCGGGGGCGTTTTAGGGCGCTTATTTATAACGCCATTAAATCTGATCGATGCATTAAAAGGCAAAGGTATGCCAGTTTTATATGCTATCCAGCCAGTTGTCTATTTTGCTGATGGGTCGAAGATACCCTGAAATTGCTCTCCTGTATGAAATAATTGCCTTGCTGATAGACAAGGCTATGATCTGCGCAGATTTGCTCGTATTAATAGGTTTTATCAATGATTTCCGTAACGATTCAGATCCAGTATGCCCGACTCCACCGGCTCTAACTCGGCATACTGTTTTTGGAACCAATCAGAGTGTTCCCAGAAATTATCATTGGTTCGCCGAATTCCGTATTTGGCCACAAACAGCTGGTAGGACTCGATGCTTATGGAACTCATCGCGGCATCTACAAACTGACTTAATTCTTCAAATGGCACGACCAGAAAGAAGTTAGGATACGAACCGGAAATTCCTCGCAATAGGGTCATTGTATCGTTTTCCGGAGCACGGCTCTGACTGTTGCCATCATCCAATAGACTGGTGAGATTTTGGTAACTCTTGTTAACAATCAGAGTATAAGGAATGTCTGGTGCTCCCTTAACCACAACACGAAGGTACACCAGGTCCGGGCTATTCTGCAGAGTTTTAGAGTTCCTTTTTTCAAAACGGCGCAAGATGGCATCTGCCACCCGAATCGTTTCGGTTGCGCCGTCTGAGACACAATCATTTGCCTCGCAACGGTTCAGATAATCCGTTGGACTTACAAGATCTCCCAGGTACTGAATAGCTCTATCATAAAGTTCGCGCTGTGGATTATCGGTTTTATAATCAAGGGGCGATTCAATACTGTTCCACTCCATAGGTTCCTGGAAATATTTGCTACGTTTCTCTCGTATACCCTGGTACCAGCTATCACGTATCTGCTTGCGATTAGCGGCCGGCAGGTAGGTTAGAAAGTTATCTTCGCCCTCCATACGCAAGAAATCCATAAACAGGCGAGAATTCAACTGATGCCCAACGTTGCCGTACACATCAAAACCGGCAACCAGTAGGTAGTGAATGCGCTCGAACAAGGGAAAATCAATGATCCAGGCTGTTTTAGGGTAGTAGCCCAACAAGCCAAATTCGACCGCTGCGCTGTCAAAGTTTCGAAATATCGTCAGCGCCGCATTCGGGTTGGTGCCACCCCCATCCCAGATACCAGAGAATGCAGCATCACCCTTCTTTTCCACTTGTTCAGCAAAATACTGGTTGCGAACCGCCAGATACTTCTTCTGGCTATCCCAGTATTCTCCATAGGAGGCCAGCAAATTCAGCGTCTCGGTCGAACTTGGTACCTGCAGATAATCGGAAACACTGGCCAGCACTTCCCGCGTATCTTTCGACTCAAGGCTTTTAGGGCTTAAGAAGAACACCCAGAATTGATCTTCGATGACGTTCAGCGCCACCTGACCACGGCATACGGGTCCTTTAATGAATCCCTGGATGAAAAACCGGGCATCATCAAGCATGAATTCATAGCGGGATTTTGCTGGTATAACCCCAAAGCTGATAAAAGGATTGGCTGCTGCGGGCAGGTCATAGCCCGGCAACTTTTCGACACTGTAGTCGGGGTCGAAAAACAATTCCTTATAGCGGTCCATTTTTTGATTCGACAAGGTATAGACCACATGCGACTTGGCTACAATGGACGCATCGTATCGGCGCAGTCGGTACCAGAACTGAGCTGCACCCGGATCATTAAAGGGCCGTACCGTTGGAATCTCATGAATCGCTTCGCCTGGCGGTGTATACGAACGTACCAGCCGGTAGAACTCCCGTTCGGGCCCACCTTCAAAATGAAGATGACCCAGGAACAAATGTTCGTACACATAGCGGCTGACCAGTCGTTCACGCTTGGAGGTACCGTTCAGAAATTTTTCCCAGCGTTCTATCTGGGGTGCAACTGTATCTGATGGATTCACCGGTTCCGGCTCCTGCGTGCCTGCCGCTAACCATTTGACGAGAATTTGGTACTCCCCATCGCTCAGGTTAGGTAGTGCATAGGGCATCCCCCAGAGTGGGTGGTCATGCTCAAACTTGGCAAAGTCTTTTTGCAGGGTACAGGTTTGCTTACGATCTAGCGACAACGTGAGATGCTCGGATACCAGACCGGTCCGTGGCTGCGGATTGAGTTGCTTGAGCCGCAATATCCGGTACAGCACCGAGTCGCGTAATCGTTGGGGGGGATTAGTCTCTGCAACCTCCGCTGACGACTTCAATACACTATGAAAGCCCTTATTCCGCCATTCTTCCTCTGAGTTTGCATCAATGAATAAGCGCGTGGGTTGTGCTGCCTTGAAACGAGTCCCGTCATATACTTTGGCTGGATTAGCGCCGCGTATCAGACCCTCATACGAAGTCAGTTTGAATTGACAGGGCGCATCATAACAACCGTGACAAACGATGCAACGGCTCTCCAGTACAGGTTGCACGTCTTTGCGCCACGAAACCTGGGGTACCTCCTGCTCTAATCTCGCTACCACGTCCCAGTCTATATCAGGCGTCAGATCCGGCGCATCGGGCGAACCCGAGCAGGCAGTAAGAATAAACGCTGCCAGTAAAACAACTGCAATATAAGTCCAACGAAGATCACACATTACGCGAGAAAGAATTGTAGTGTTCACAGACTTTGTACTTGGTCCAAGGATCAAACGATCGCCCTGACTCAACCTTTACAGGGTGAAACTGATTTTATACTGCCCAGTACATCACCATCCTGGCAGGAAAAATATAGAAAATGCCACAGTAATACCATACAGGCACAAACTCTGCTTCGCCCTCCTCTCAGGCGGTAACACAACGTGAGATTGCAGGCAAGTAATCAACAGACTATGGCGCGTCACCAGAATCAGCAGTATATCCAGCCCACCACCGAAACCAGCAGTACAAATAGCAATTGCACCAAACGATTCGATTTGGCCAAGAATATAGGAAAAATAACCGACTTTGTCGCTAAATCAAAATGTACCTAATGACCTATGAATTGTCAATTTCGATGGTGACCAGATGAGTCTGAATTAATTAAGTAGATGTTGCGATCAGCCATTTAATATGTGAAGATTTAGTAACTTGAGCATTTATTTGCTACCGATAGCTGAGAATAACGATGGATGGGAAACACAGATGAAAAACAAATTTGGCTTGTGGCATAATCGAATTTTAAAACGAGTGGGTGTTTCAGCACTTTTGTGCCTGACTATCACATTTCACCTGAGTGTTTTTGCAGCTGGCGGGGGGCTAGTCACTGATGATGCATCATCTTTGGCTAGCACTGGCACAAAGGAAACGTATTCGCCTTATGCTCAGCGCAACTTTCCGGACAGGCCTCTTTGGGGTGATACTCATTTACATACAGCTATTTCCTTTGATGCTGGCGCTTTTGGTGCTCGTTTGCTGCCACCCGATGCTTATCGCTTTGCGAAGGGTGAAGAAGTGGTTTCCTCGACAGGACAACCGGTAAGATTATCCAGATCTCTGGACTTCCTGGTGGTGGCTGACCATTCGGATAACATGGGTTTCTTCCCAGAATTGCAGATTGGCGCTCCCTTTGTGATGGCGAGTGAGAAGGGGCGCAGATGGAGTGCCATGGTTAATGCAGGTGGCCAGGAAGGTGTGCAAGCTGCTGCCGAACTCATACAAGCCTTTGCTCAGGGTAAATTTCCAAAGGAGTTGGCATCGTTGCCTGGAACAGCCGTTTATCGGAATACCTGGGATAGCATTATTAATGCGGCCGAAAATGCGAATGAACCAGGTCATTTTACTGCCTTTATTGGTTATGAATGGACGTCTCTTGAAAAAGGTAATAACTTACATCGCGTCGTGATATATAGGGATAATGCCGATCGCGCCAAATTGTTGGAGCCTTTTACGGCCACACCTCCGCTGGGCAGTAATAACCCTGTTGATTTATGGAAGTGGATGGACAAATACGAAGAAAGAACCGCTGGACAGGTTTTAGCCATTGCCCATAATGGCAATCTGAGTAACGGTATTATGTTCCCCGAAAAAAGAGCTTTTACCGGCAAACGAGTGAATAAAGAATATGCCGAAATCCGGGCACATCGTGAGCGCCTTTACGAGGTAACCCAAATCAAAGGGGATGGTGAAACGCACCCCTATCTGTCAAAAAATGATGAGTTCGCTGACTACGAAACTTGGGATCAAGGCAATCTTGACCTTAGTGCGTTAAAGAAAAATAAGATGCTACAACACGAATATGCACGATCCGCATTAAAAATTGGATTGCGACTGGAGAAAAAACTGGATACCAATCCCTATAAGTTTGGCATGATTGGATCCACAGACAGTCACACAGGATTGGCAACAGCTCAAGAAGATAACTTCTTTGGTAAACACTCAGGTGGTGAACCGAATAAAGACCGCTACAAACACCCGATGGCGAAGATGGGTGAAAATGAATACAAAGGTTATGCTCCGGTAGCCTCGGGCTGGGCAGCGGTTTGGGCCGAAAAAAATACCCGCGCATCCATTTTCGATGCGATGCAACGCAAGGAAACTTATGCAACTACGGGTAGCCGCATGGTTGTGCGCTTCTTTGGTGGTTGGGATTTTAATAAAAATGACGCAAACGATCGACAACCTGCCAGGGCTGGTTACGCAAAGGGTGTACCTATGGGAGGTGATCTTTTAGTTCCACCTAAAGGAAAGAAAGCCCCTACATTTCTTGTGGCTGCTTTGAAAGACCCTCTTAGTGGCAACCTTGACCGTATTCAAATCATTAAAGGCTGGATGGATAAAAAAGGCAAGCTACACGAAAAAGTATATGACGTTGCCTGGTCTGATAACCGTAAACCTGATGCAAATGGCAAGTTACCTTCCGTTGGTAACACAGTGGACGTTGCCAACGCTACCTGGACTAACACTATCGGTGAACCCGAACTTACTTCCGTTTGGAAAGACCCTGACTTTGATGTAAAACAGAGCGCTTTTTACTATACACGAGTGATCGAAATACCAACACCGAGATGGACAGCCTACGAGGCCGAGTACTATAAGATTAAAATGCCAAAGGATGTTCCTATGACGACTACGGAGCGTGCTTATACCTCACCTATCTGGTATACCCCCTAGAAGCGTTAAGTGACGGATCCACTCCTCCTTAGGGAATGCTTTTTTTGTCTGTAGGTATTTTAGAGTAACATGATAACCAAACAAAGAAAGGTCATTATGGGAGACTAGAGATGAATACAATGGTTGGGAATAGAACCGTAAAAATGCTTTCAGCGCGCTGTGATCTTGCTGTTAGATTACTTGCTATTGTCGGCCTTATCGCTTTGGTGGGTTGCGCGAGTGCACCTGAGCGGCATGCTGTTCCTGCAGAGCTTATTACACAGGTCAGTATTCCCGGAATTCCAGAGGCACGCTTCTGGGGGGACGAGTGGCCAAAATTTTCCGAAGAAAAATTTGCGACGTTTACTGATGCCGAATTTCGAGAGTTCTTCTCGGCAGGCTATGGTAAACCTCACAATTATTTGGCAATCTCTGGAGGTGGGCCCAATGGGGCTTTTGGGGCTGGGTTGCTTGTTGGTTGGACTAAAACCGGAACACGTCCAGAATTTACGATGGTGACCGGTGTTAGTACCGGTGCCTTATCTGCACCCTTTGCCTTTCTAGGTTCGGACTACGACGATGAGTTGGAAGCTGTCTATACCACAACATCGACTCACGATATTATTGTTGAACGCAGCTATATGGATGTGATCTTTAATGACTCCATGGCCGATACGCAACCGATGCAAAGACTGATTGCTAAATATATTACTGCCAATGTAATTAAAGCTATCGGTGAAGAACACAAAAAGGGCCGACGCTTGCTTGTGGGTACGGTCAATCTTGATGCAGGTCGCCCTGTTATCTGGAGCATTGGTGCTATTGCCAACAGTGATCATCCTGACAAAATTAAGTTAATACACAAAGTGCTACGTGCTTCGGCTTCTATACCGGTCGCGTTTCCGCCGGTTGTGATCGAGGTTGAGAGTAACGGTAATAGTTACGATGAAATGCATGTGGATGGTGGTACTGGTTCCCAGGTTTTTGTCTACCCGGCTGCTGTAAACTGGAGAAAAATTACGAAAAAATTAAAGGTTCAGGGCAGCCCTGCGATTTACGTCATTAGAAATTCTATGCTGGACCCAGACTATCAGAGCGTTAATCGTAGTATTTTCCCAATTGCAAATCGTACTATTGATTCCCTCATTCGAACCCAAGGTATCGGGGACATCTATCAGATTCATGCTTTATGTATCCGTGATGGTAATGAATTTAACCTCGCCTATATACCGTCTGATTTTCGAGACAAACCGAGTGAAGGATTTGACCCAGTGTATATGAAAAAGCTATTTGCACTGGGCAAAGAGATGGCTTTGAAAGGCTATCCGTGGGATAAAGCACCCCTTGGCTTCACTATGGTGGATGAAAACTAGTTATTAAGGAGGTTGGGTGATTCTAGCTTTTTTTGATCCAAAGTAACAACGGAACAATTAAATATTATTTGCAAAACATTTCCTTGCCTTAAAGTTCTTTGCGGATTCAGGCAGATGTCTTGTCGATAATAATCCATCCCATGTTGCTCAGATTTTTACGTGCTAATGGACTTAGGCTACCCGTAAAATACATACGCTTTTCCCAGACCCAGGGAAGTGCATTAACGTGATTAGTCAGAGATGTGGCGGCCTTCGCTATATCTGAAGTCCAAAGTAAAAAATCCATAGGGAGGCAAAGATTGAGGATATTGTTTCCTGAAATTGCTGGTACGAACTGTCCGACTTTTATAAACTGTTTTATTGGAGAGACCTTCCTATTATGGTGTGCATACATTTCTGCTTGTAGTTGACGAAAGTACGTCATATCGTAGTGGTCTGCCTGGGTGGCAGCCTTGATAAAGACATCCCGCCCTTGCGTATTTCTCATTTCAAATAGGGCATTAACTAAAACTGTTTGCTCTCTGGGGGTATAACTAGCATTTTTGATAAACGCGTCGGCAGTTGCCTTTAAAACACCCATTTTTTCCAGTTTTTCTCTATTCATTCTGCGTAGATCAGGTGGCGCCATATCTTTAACCACCTTATTCAAAAGGTTTGTCGTACCCGTCGCAGTGGCAATAGGGCCGGTAAAAGTGCTAATTGCCAGGGCTGAAAGCGTATTACCAGTATATCCAGCTATTGTCAGATCATCTAACTCGTCTTGTAATATGGAGTTGCGTGAATAAACATCCACCTTCAGCTCATTTGCGTAATCACGTTTAGTCTTGGAGTACCCACTTATATCAGCAAGTCGATTTTCTGAGTCACTTCTTGCCTGGCCACCGACATTCTCATCGACTCGTTTAAAAATTTTCCCTACACCGCTGACAGCACCGCTTACTGTATCAATAGGATGCATTACAGCACTGGCCGCTCCCTTCACAACATCTTTACCTTTTTCGGCAACGCCCCCGACAAATTCCTCGCCTTTGCTTATTTTTTCAATTTCAGCAATCATCTTCATTTCATGAATACGCTTATGAAGCATGGCTGTTGAAACGGCAGTGATTTTTCCATAAGAGGAATTGATAGTATATATATTCAAAAATCCATCATTGAAAACTTGCTGTTGTATTGAGTAGTTGGTGCCCGCTAAAACATTGGCCGACAATAGACTCGATGCTGTAAAAGTTCTGTGACTTTCGAAGGGGCCGACAGGATCAGGCAAGCCTTCAACCAGCTCTTTTACTTCATCCACCGATCCGGTTATGTCACTTTTTCTAGAGATTCCACCAGAAGAACAAGATGTTAGAAGTAAAATAAGGCAGGTAATTACAACTTTTTTTGGCTTTGTCATAGGTTTAGCAACATTTAAAGAAGTATTTCAGGCCCTCATTGTACTTTTTTACTGAGCAGGATACGTAATAAATACAATAAATAGGGCCAGGGGGCCTATACGGCTATGTGTATCGGATCATTTAATGAATAATTGTGGTTTCCGAAATGGCCAGTAGGGTTATTTGATACTGAGCCTATTCAAATCGTAAATCAATATTAATAAATTACATTGGCTATTTTTGACGTGGCATGCGTATCTATGGTAAAAGCCAAAGGAGTTGCTGCTTTTGTTGGAATTTTAAAAGGTTAGCAATACGTAACTGAATGAAAACTTATTCAAAAAGATAAAAGGGGGGAGCAAAAGATGTCTATACCTTTAATAATAAGTATTCTCGCACTATTGATTGGTGTTGCTAGTTTTGTGTTAGTCACGCAGCTTAGAAAGTCATTCGATAGCTTAGAAAGTGAGATACGTCAGGGAAAATTACAGGGACCGCCTGGTAAACAAGGACCTCCTGGTTTGAAAGGCGATCCCGGTTCCGTTGGTTCTAGGGGGGATAAAGGGGATAAAGGGGATAAAGGGGATCCCGGTTCTGTTGGCCCCAGGGGGGGTAAAGGAGGTGATGATAAGGATAAAAAAGGTAAAGGGGATGACGATGAGGATAATAGGGGCAAAGGAAACAAAAGGGATGATAGAGATAGAGATAGAGATAGAGATGATTGAAATGGCTGGACACATTGCCTAATTTGAGTTAGGAGAAATCAAAAAAAGCCATTCACAAGAATTTAGGGAATCATCGCTCAAGAATTGGTGATCGCATTGACCAAACCTATTTA
>CAZZET010000074.1:0-18118 GCA_964653275.1 uncultured Methylococcales bacterium | reverse complement strand
GCATTTTTCACCTCAAATTTATGATATTGACCAATTTAAGTATATGCGGAGTTTCTAATAATACGAATAACTTAACGAAATTTAGCAGGATTTTTGATTTTGAAATGCAGGCTTCATGAGCCGAGTGAAATTGACTGGAAACTCAAATATTATTGGCTCGGATTGACAAGGTCTAGAAACGAATCTAGAGTTGGCCAAAAACGGCTACGAAAATTATGGAAATTGGGGTAAAAATGACCGATTTCATTCACGCCAGATGGTGTAACGATCAAAAATATCGTCCAATAATTCATTATCAGGTTTAAGCGGGGTTTGCGTTAAGGGATCGTTTGGTAAAGATAAATCGATTTGCACACCTAAACTAGTGCTAACTTCGATATTTCCACTATGGTGATAACAAATTAAAAAGCTTACTAATAAGTCCGAAGGGCAGGTCATTAGATTAACGGATCGCCAGTCAGCTTGTTCACTACAGAGTTTGAAATGAACGTCATCAGAAATTTTTGTAATTATTAGGGTAATGTTACTTTTTTCGCCCCCTAAATTTTGTAGAAATGAAGTGAGTGAAGTTAAGCACTTTTTCATTAGCTCCTTGTTAATAACGATAGAGTCGTTAGTTTCAACGTCTATATTTGTGATGATACTAAAAGTTTTGCCTAATTCTTTTACTACTGATGATACAGATTCTGGCGTAAATGTATTTGGATCAGAGGTGAAGGTTTCACCAATAAGCTGCTCACTGATTTCAAACATCTTCCCTATTTCATTTTTTAGTAAATCCCAGTTATCCAACCGGTTGATATGAGCTAGAGTCGAAGAGCGGGGAAAAGGAAGCTTTAGCAAAAATGCAGAAATAGCAGCCTGTGAATTTCGTAGATGTGTGAAGCCGGAAGACAAAATCAAAAGGTCACGGATTCTGTTAAGTTCAATTAGTCGTTGCCAAACATTGAGTTTTTCATGTAGCAGCTGGTCGCGTTCCAGGCGCAATAAAAAAAACTGCATCGCATTGTTTAGCTCCATACGTAATGAGTCAATATCCCATGGTTTTGTAATATAACGTAAAATTTCCCCATTATTCACTGCTGCGATAGCATCACTTAAATCGGAATAAGCGGTAGTCAACATACGAACAATTTGCGGGTGTTCTTGACGCGCATGATTTAGTAAGTCGATACCTTTTTCCTCTGGCATACGTTGATCAGTAATGAGTACACCAATTGACTCGGTTTGTTGCTTTAATATCTCTTTTGCGGCAGCCACGCTCGAAGCGGTAATAACCACGAAGTCCTCTGCATAAAGCCGTGAAAAATATTTCAGTGCTTTTTCTTCGTCATCGACAAATAGGACTGAATATTTATTTTCGATAAAAGTCATTGTTGGTTACCTTTTTTTATGGGAATGATTTCATCGATTACTTTTTATTATCGACGAACAATCTAGAAAAACGGGTGAAATCAATTAACCGAGACATGTTTTTTTATATCCCTATTGGCGGATGCCAAAGGTAAGGAGAAACTGAATTTCGTCCATTCGCCTTCTTCACTCTCGACCGATAGGGTAGAGTTATGATTTTGTAGAATAGTATGACAAATACTCAATCCTAAACCCATTCCATCACCCACGTCTTGGGTTGTGAAAAAAGGATCGAAAATCTGGGCGCGAATGTCACTGGATATACCCACTCCATTGTCGCTAATAGATATACGTAAACTATTTGCCGTGGATTTGCTTTCGATAATAACGTTGCCCTTCCTTTTATCCTGAACAGATTCAACGGCTGCAAAGGCGTTATTCAATAAGTTAATAAGGATTTGGACTATGTGGCTTTGTGAACCGAGCACTTCATCCTGATCTGAAATAATCAGTTTAACTGAAACATCAATATGCTGATTTGCCGTAAACCGCATAGCACTCTCAACGGCCTGGGAAAATAAAAATGGCTTTGTTTTCTCTGCTTCCGAGGGATAAGCAAAAGTATGTAAATCAGATACTATTTTGCGTATACGTTGCATGCCTTCGTCAATATCGTTAAATAGATCCTGAAGTTCTTCGTCATCTTTTATGTTGGGATCTCGTTGGGCAACCTTCAATGCGGTTAGGGTGAAATTAAGAGGATTGTTAATTTCGTGCATTAATCCAGCGGTTAACGTGCCTAAGGAATTTAATTTCTCACTGTGTATTAATTTCACTTGGGTTTGTTTGAGTTCCAATAAAGCCTTTTCCAACTCCTGGTTTTGTTTTTTTAAATTTAGTTCCAGATTGGAAGTTTCCAGGAGGTTATGAAGACGGCTTTGAACCTCAATTTTGCTAAATGGTTTTGTAAGAAAATCGTCCGCGCCATAGTCTAATGCAGTAATTTTCGTTTCTTCATCCATACGGGCGGTAAGGAGCATAATCTTGGTATGACGTGTGCCCGCAGCATCCTTAAGCAATTTACACACCTCCAGGCCATCCATCCCAGGTAACATATAATCCAATATCATTAGTTCAGGGAGGTATTGGCGGGCAAGTTCCAGACCCTGCCTCCCGTTCCGTGCCTGGACAATACGATAATCACTACCAAGTGCTGAGACAAGGTGCTGACGCATATCGGGTTCATCATCAACAATCAGCAACAGCGGGCCATCGCCTGGAGGTAAATCAGCTTCTCCTTTTTCAAAAGGTGTATCAATTGGTAGTGCAGCAATGTGTTCGGCTGATCGGTGGATAACTTCCAACAATTCTCCTTCAGTCGGCATTTGATGAATTTCTTCTTCTGAGTGTTTTTCCCAACTAAGAGGAAAAACCACTCGCATTGTAGTTCCAACTCCAAGTTTACTGTTAACAGAGATACTCCCACCCATTTTTTCGATGAGATCTTTTACCAATGCTAAACCTAGGCCTGTTCCCTGATACTTTCGAGTGCTAGATCCATCCGCCTGATGAAAACGATCAAAGATAAGGGGGAGGTCCTGTTCATTGATCCCAATTCCAGTATCAGCGATTTCAATAACAGTTTCCTCCAAATTCTTTGTGCTTCTAAGAGTAATTGACCCTCCTTCCGGAGTGAATTTGATTGCATTACCTAATAGGTTAAGAAATACTCGTTCCATTGCATAGGTGTCGGCTTGTATAACCAGAGGATCATTAGAAAATTCTTTTACAAGCTGAATATTCCTTGCTTCCATCATATGTGTCATTGAATTAATGGTGCCTGCAAGGAAGGCGTTTATTTCGATAGATTCCAATGCCAGATTGGACTTTCCTTCTTCTAATTTAGTGATTTCCAAAATATCGTTTACCAGTTTCAATAAACGCATTGAATTATTTCTGGCTGTTATTAGAAGGCTAGCGATTTTATCGTCAAGTTTGAGCGGTGATTGCAGTAAATCTTGAATTGGTGAGAGAATTAGTGTGAGGGGTGTCCTTAATTCATGGCTGATATTAGCAAAGAACTGGGTCTTCATTTTATCGACGCCTTCCAATTCTTTGTTTCGGAGGTCTAATTCTTGTCGAAGATTAAAATCACTGACCCTGTTCTGTGCAATGAAATAGCTTGACGTAGTAGATATAATGCTAGTCATCCCGATAAAGTAGAAATTGGTAAAAAATATATTCCATGTTTCTAATGGATGAACATACGAATGATTAGCGTAGCTAGCAACTAGATATAATATCAAAGTAAATATACTTAAGAAGAGCGTTTCGCTAAGTACCCATGGCATTAAGAGTGCGAAACCAAATATCACGATATTAAGCACACCGTAGTACGGTGAAAAAGCTCCATCTGCCATGTAAATCATGGTGCAAATATAGGTATTGACGAGTATAGGCCAAACCATACCTAGATAGATAATATGTCGTTTTCCAAAAGTTGTGAAATGCAATCCATACAGAAATGTGCCTAATAAGATTGCCACTATCCTGATATTATAAAAATCTCTAGCTAATTCAGGGTAAAGTAATTGATCTAATGCAATACCTAGGGGTGTTAAAATAATAACCAATAATCCGCCGATTTTGGAACGACGAACCCGTAGAGAATTATCTTCATGACTATAGATATTTTGTGAATCAGGTGCAATTGATATTTTTTGTTTTATCAACTCTGATCCCTTATATCTAGAAAGACTGCGACACCCATTTCGTCTGTTACAACGCGATAATGAGTGTCTCGTGGGACCAAATTTTCCATATCCCTTTCGTTACGATAGACCAGGTGCCATTCCAATAGATGTTCCATATGATTACGATTTGGATTACTTGAGTGGACGTTGGTAACAGAAAGTAATCCGCCTGGGCGCAACCATGTGTAAAACATACTAACTAGACGTTTACATATGTGGTCAGAAAAATAATCGAAAAGCCCCGCACAATAGACAAAATCGAAACTATGGCCGAAGGTATCATCTTTTTGGTGAGCCTCCCGAAGTAAATCGTCAATGGACTTATGTGTGATTTTTAAAACAGGTTTATTTCCACTTTCGTCTACTGCATCCTTTAGTCGTCCTTTAACATGTTTCAAAGTTTCATCGTTGAAATCCATTAGCTGAAAAGATGATTGCTTCGACAAGGGGTTGTCACGGATAAAGCGTCTAAGTTCAACAGCTGGACCACAACCTATATTCAAAACGGTAAAAATTCGTTCTTCTTCTTGAATGACTCTTTCCGCCTCTTGCTTAAGTCTATCCTCGAGCATAACGATGCGGTTGCGATGGGATTCGGGCGATGCTGCTTCTATGTGAAAGGCGTCTACGATTTTCGCATAGGTTGTTGTCGGCTTTGCTGTTGATGTCCTCAACATCATGTTGACCATCTCATAATCACCGGCATATCCAAGAGGCTTGGAATATGTTCTGTGTACAAATGGGCTACAGAGCGTGAGAGGGTGTAGTTCCCTTCTGGCAAATGCCTTGTGTGCTGTTATTTCATCTAACTCAACATCTTTGGCAGCCTCTTCAAATTGAAGGAATAGTTCTCCTAATTTTGGTCCAATGGGTTTTTCCACCTCCCTATAAAAATCTTCCACAATGTTCTTTGCGTCGTCGATTTCGTTTTTATCGATAATTTCAACTTCTGCTGCTTCCAGCCAATGGCTTAGTTCGTTCAGAAAATTCCGTAAATGACCGACAACGAGCTGGTAGTCTGGATTGAGTTTTTGCCCGGATTCCCAGTCCTTTATAAAACGATCCGTTTCAGCTTGTAAACTTCCACCAGGTTTCAAGCCACTCATATCATTCCATGTGTCAACCAGAGTAGCGGATATAATCACCATCAGACCAGTCGTCAATATATGACCTACTACAGCACGACCTTTATAAATGGTTCGTTGCCCACGTAACACATTGAGGGAAGGCAGTACCTCACTCAGTTGGACGATAGAATAGGGGTTGTATATTTCAAAAACAGCCGTTGTTCTTGTTATGTGGATCAATGTTCCTTTACCTTTATGTCCCTGACTATTTGTAAAGGACACGATACTTTCTATACCAGTAAGTTTATGCTCCATGATTAGTATTGTCTTAATTTAGAATATTTCTTTATTATTCGACGGTTTCATATAAGACAAAAATCTTATTTAATACTGTTTTAGAGAAATCAGCAATAATAGGTTCTTTCATTAATTCCATAGTTGTTATCGTGACTCCAAATATACTTTGAGCAGTAAGAGCTAATTCCATAAACATTAACGAATCTATACCCAAAGTACCTATATCTTGATTTATATTAATTTTATTAGGTGTTAATTTTAATATTTTAGCGGCAGTTTCCTGTAATATTGATTCAATATGCTTCAACCTTTCCTTACTTGGCATGTTAGCTAATGTTTCAGCCAATTGAATAGCCTTAGAGTTTATATCATCCTTCTTCGAAGCGTTTCGGGTCAAATCCAGGAATCTAGAAAGATATTTTCTGTGGGGGTCTGCTTTTTCCCATGTATGCCAGTCGACATTGAATACACCTACCTGGGGCTTATTGAAAGCTATCAATTTATCTAGGCTAGATAGGGCATTCTTATTTGTGAGACCAAATATCCCTTCTTTTTCCAAAAAAGTACTTATTTCTGAATTACGCGCGGCAATACCCGTCTCAGCCAATACACCCCAATTGATGGTCATTGCTGGGATTCCATTCAACCTGAGGGCATGGGCAAATTCATCCAAAAAGCTATTGGCAGCGATGTAATTGGCTTGTCCTCTATTGCCAATAAGAGATGCAATTGACGAAAACATCACAAAGAAATCTAGGTTGTCTGATTCAAAGCATCGATATAGGTTCAAGGCACCAGATATTTTAGGTGTCATGACGGTCGTATATCGCAATATATCCATATGCCGAATGAAACCATCATCCAAAACCATGGCCCCATGAAAAATTCCTTTTAGCTTTATGGCGGATACTTTAAGGCTATCTATCAATTTACGGGTCTCTTGAAAGTCACTGATGTCAACCTGAGGTGTTTCTACAACGATACCTTTTTCTTTGAGCGAGGCGACGACTTGTTTGGCTTCCTCTGTTGTAGCACCGCTGCGACTGACTAGGACCAATTTACCGACACCTTTATCACCCAGCCATTTTGCGAGTTCCAGACCAAACCCACTCGTACCTCCGGTAATGAGGTAACTACCATCAGATTTGTATACACTTTGTTCGCTGAATTCCGAAATAACATCGACGGTTTCATCATCGTATTTCACTATGATTTTGCCAATGTGTTTAGCTTGAGCCATATGGCGAAAAGCTTCTGAAATTTCGTTGGCTGCAAAAACTGTTGTCGGTAATGGCGAAAAAATTCCGGTCTCAAAGCCCTCTTTGATTCTATTCAAAATAGGCGGCAGAATCTCAGGTTTATCGACACTAATGCGATCCATATCGATAGCAGAAAACATGATGTTTTTATTGAATGTTGCCATAGGTAGGGATGAATTATCGCTAATGTCTTTTTTGCCTACTTCTATGAACCTGCCATGCGGGGCCAATAGTTCGAAACTTTGTTTTAATGCCTCACCTGAAAGTGTATTTAGTACAATATCAATTCCTTGTCCTTCAGTTGATGACTTGATTTGTCCAACGAAGTCTAGAGAGCGTGAGTCCATTACATTTTTAATGCCTAGAGAACGGAGATAATCACGTTTTTCAGAGGTGCCTGCTGTTGCGAAAATTTCAGCACATTTCCATTGTGCTATTTGAATTGCCGCCAAACCCAAACCACCCGCTGCACTATGGATAAGGATTTTTTCCCCCGATTTTATATCACCTATGTTTAGCAAACTATAATAGGCCGCCATGAAATTAGCATGGATGAAAAACTCGTCGGACCCCACATTGAGTGGCTTGTGCAAAACAAATTTCGTTGAAACAGTTACATAGGAGCGAAATGCCCCTATCGCTGCTGCCACTACTTCGTCACCTATGGAAAAGTTGCTTACATTCGTGCCTACAGCAGTGACGACTCCAGTTATTTCCATTCCAATAGAGGAGCCGTAATAGGTATCAGCAATAATTTCTGGAGAAATAGTACCGTATGCTTTCAGAAGGTCTTTAAAATTAAGAGCTGAGTACTGCACCTTGATTTCAACTTCGTTGGGGTTGGGTTCTTGTCTTTCAGTTTTTCGGTATACAAAGCTATCTAATTGGCCTTTTCTCAATATATCGAGGTAAACGGGTTCTTCAGTTAAAATAGATTTCTTATTTATGATGGATTCCCTTTCTTCTGGACGGAACCGAGTTAATTTTTTGGAGAATATGTTTCCTATACGAAACGCCAGATCGCTTGAGCTATCAAAGGCCAAATAATGGAACCAATCAGTGTATTGAGTGATAGATTGGTTTCCGCCGATATCAATAAGTCGGCAATGGATATTAGGATGTTCATTTTGGATGAGTTGGCCAAGTCCCCAAATAGGGCTTAGATTGAGATTGATCTCTGTATCTTTTTCAGTGACGAGTTGGCTATTTTGCATAATGATAACGAGCTCAATGTCCCTTTCGATCAAGGCAGTTGTTGCTTGTATCAAGTAGGTTAGTTGTGAGCAGGTCGCTACCATTTTATTTAAATCAGAAGGCAGGTCTTGTGCAAGAGGCCATAAGTAAAAGATATGGCTAAAGTTATTGTTCTTGAACCGACGAAGTAGCTGTTCGAAATCGGAAGCGCTGCTTCCATCAATAATAAAATGCTCAGGTTTGGTTTTCTGAAAACCATCTCCGTTGAATATGTTTGTGTAGACAATTCCTTTTTGTTTAAGCATCGTTTGGATATCACAAAGGATCGGTGACTCATGAGCGAAAATCAAACAGTCTTTTATTTCTTGACGCAATTCTTTGAAATTGGCCTTATAGGTAACCCACTTGGGTTCATATAGAGATGTTTGAAGAAAATCATCTTTTTGATTCGAAACGGAGAGCATTTCCTGATGCAATACGTCGCGTAGTTCAGAAAGTAATGTTCCATGAATATCGTAAAAGTAATAGTTGACGATAAGGGAATTACTATCGCGTTTTGTTACCATACCGTGGCACCAGCAATCGTCTGGTAGGGGTTGGTAAAAGAGTACCTTGTCTATTGATATCGGTACATAGGGAGCGTGGCCAGGGACAATGGTTAAAATCGAGTGCAAGGCAGAATCTGGTATAGGAGGGTACAGTAGGTGGTTTTTCTGTTGGTTCCCATTTTCACTCATTAATTCAATATGCAGCAGAATTTCATTTTCTGATGTCCAGAGTTGTTTGGCACATTGGAATGTTGGTCCATATGATAATCCTCGGGTTTTCAGGTCCGCATACATTTGGGTTGTATTAACCTCCTGGTTGATACGTTCTTTTAGTAAGCCGATATCGATTGATTGGTGTTTCCTGCTGTAGCTACCGTCAATTAATTTTCCATCGGCATGATATTTCCACTCAGCGCCATCTTCTTTGTAACGACTGTATATCGAGAACTGTTTTGTGAGTTCGTTGTAATCCACACTCAAGACCTGCACGCGGTGTGGTTCTATAAAAAGCATATTATGTAACTTGACTTCACTCAGAACACAGACCTTGCTATTTACACATGTTTTATGGACAGTTAGGCCTGCATCAACAAAGGCCATCCCGGGGAAAACGATTTCATCATTAACCTTATGATCTTCCAGGAAAGGGAAAAACTGCTCATTCAGTTCTACTGTCCAGGTTGGATGTGGCGAATGTTGCTTGTTATTCAGAAAGACATAACCAGGGTGTCCAAACCTATATTGTGCAAAGTCTTCTGATTCATTCCAGTAGTACTCCTTTTGCCACGGGTAGGTGGGTAGGGAAATAAATTGTCCATTTTTTGGAATGACAGATTTCCAGTCGACTGGAAATCCCAGAGTATAGAGCTCTCCCAAAGACTCTAGCATCTGTATTTGCTCAGGGAATTTACGATTTAACGATGAAATGAGATTAACTTTAGTATTCAGTTCCGTTGCTATTTCTTTAACCGAATGGGCTAATACGGGATGAGGTCCGATTTCGAGGAAATTTACGAAACCCTCCTCAATTAGACTTTGTATTCCATCGCAAAAGCATACGGACTCGCGGACATTTCGCCACCAATAATCAGCGTTAAGCATGTTACTTTCGATTCGATTGCCAGTCACTGTTGAATAAAGTGGGTATCGAGCGGATTGCGGATTGATCGTCGCCAGATCGCTTAATAACTCTTGTTTAATGGTTTCCATTTGTGGACTATGGTATGCCACATCCACGTCAAGGAATCGATTAAATATGTCTTGTTTCTGCAATACAGCAGCGATGTGCTTGAGCTGAGTAAATTCTCCGGACAAGGTTGTACTCGAAGGACTATTTATTGCGCCAATAGCAATCTGCTCATAATTTCTAATGAGCTCCAGTGCATCAGATTTTGCTAAACCTGTTGCTAGCATTGCGCCTTTTCCTGTCGTAGTAGCCTGGAGCTGACTGCGATGGACACTGACTTTGATCGCATCTTTTAGTGACAGTGCTCCGCAAACATAAGCAGCAGCAACTTCTCCTACACTATGGCCGATAACGACATCGGGTTTGATTCCTCGATTTTTCCATAGGGCTGTCAAAGCGATTTGGATAACAAAGTTCGCTGGTTGGGCAATATCAGTGCGTGTGATTTGCGAGCTGGATTCATCTTGCATCAATGCTTCGTAGACTGACCAACCTGCTTCGCGTTGAAAAATATCATCACATTTCTTGACTGTTGCTAAAAACAACGGTTCTTTAGCTATTAATTCACGCCCCATAGCCCACCATTGCGGACCCATACCGGTATAGATAAATACGAGGCGCGGTTCCTCATTTGTTTGGGCGATACCCATGGATTGATGTTCGATATAGTCTCCGGAACTGAAGAGTTGCAGCTTTTCTTTTAATTCTTCCTGTGTGTTTGCGATTAAGGTCAATCGATGGGAATGATGACTGCGACGTCGGATAAGTGTGTGGAGAAAATCAGGCATGGTTCTGGTACCCGACTGGGATGCGAGGAAAAAAGCATATTTTCCAGCAAGATCACGCAGTGCCGGTTCACTACGAGTGGATAATGGTACTAGGTAAGGTTTGTCCCACGGTTCGATTGGTTCTGGATCATCCCGAAGCGGCGCTTGCTGCAATAAAACATGGGCGTTTGTACCTCCATAACCAAATGAATTGACCCCTGCGAAGCGTATGCCATTGTCTTTAGGCCAATTTTCAAGCTGAGTAGGGACACGTAGGCACATCTCATCAAATGGAATTGCTGGGTTTGGTTGTTCAAAATGCAGATTGGGGGGTATTTTTTCGTGGTTTAAACACAAGGTTGCCTTAATTAGCCCGGCGATACCCGCTCCGGCCTCTAAGTGACCGATGTTAGTTTTGACCGATCCAACAAGGCATTTTTGGTCTTTAGTTCTGTTTGTCGAAATGACCGAATTCAGAGCATGAATTTCTTTCGGATCGCCCGCTTGAGTACCGGTTCCATGGGCTTCAACATAACCAATATCTTCCGGTGGCACATTGGCACGTTGGTATACTCCTCGAATTAAGCTTTCTTGTGCATCGGCATTAGGCATGGAAATCCCCGGTGTATGGCCGTCTTGGTTTATACCGGTCATGCGGAGCAGGGCATAGACGCTATCGTTATCGCGCAGTGCGGAAGAAAGAGTCTTCAGAATAACCACACCGGCTCCTTCACCACGTGAATACCCGGCAGCTCTTTGATCAAAAGCCATACAACGTCCATGGTCTGAGAGAAAGCGACCTTTACTGAGTACAACAGAATATTCTGGCCCCAATATGAGATTGACGCCACCCGCCAGGGCCACGTTACACTCGCCGTTCCAGAGGCTTTGACAGGCATAATGTGTTGCCACGAGCGAGGAAGAGCAAGCCGTATCGAGAGATATACTTGGGCCATGTAGATTAAAGGTATAAGAAATTCGGTTAGATAACAAAGTCATTGAGCAGCTCGTACCCGTATGGGTATCGGCTAGTTCTCTATTTGATTCGGTGAACCGAGTAACCAGGTTATCTAATGCGAACCCACCAATAAATACACCTGTGCTTGATCCAGAAAGCTCTTCGAGTGTTAATCCCGCATCTTCAAATGCTTCCCAGGTTACTTCCAACAAAAGCCGTTGCTGGGGATCCATGCTTTCTGCTTCTCTGGGAGAAATACCAAAAAATAAAGGGTCAAAATCGTAGATTTTTTCCTTGAGAAAGCCTGCTTGATTGACATATGTTTTACTGGGTTTATCTGGGTTGGGATCATAAAATCGACGGCTATCCCATCGGTCTTTGGGGACATCGGTGATAGCGTCTTTTCCTTGCGTGAGTAAACGCCAAAAGGCTTTGTGATTGTTCGCACCACCTGGAAATCGGCAACCTATTCCGATGACGGCAATGGGGTCTTTGGGGTTGTTTTTCATTAGGCCCTCTTATATATTTTTCTGGCGTTTTGATATAGAGAAATTGAGAAAATGCTCATTTAACTCATTTTCACGCCTAATTATTATTAACGTTTTAAGTAGCTACTCGCAAATAGTGTCTTTTCCATGCAGGTTTGTTGAATGCAGAGAGCCCCAATGTACTTTAATCAAGGTTGAGGCATCGGTGATTGATGCTGGGTTCAATACAATTAGATCCGCATTTCAAGGAACATATTCGTTCCGGTTGGTTCGGTAATGACCTCGAATTGGAAAGAATCAGCCATTTTTCCAAAGGATTTTGGATTTCGCGGAATCACATGCCAGTCCTGCAAATGTTCCATTATGCCCTTAGCGTAGCGACTTGCACTTACGTTTGTGCAAACGACTAATGCACCGGGTTTTACTTGACGTTTAAAAAACTGAATTAAACGAATGCAGACTTTATCGGGAAGGTAATCGAAAAGTCCAGCGCAATAAATAAAATCATAACCTTTTGGGTCCAATATTTCGTCTCCATCTTTACCTTTCAATAGCGCATGGATTGAATTGTGGATAAATTGGAACTGGGTTTTTCTGCCTCCTATCTCTTTAGATTTCAGCACTTTAGCCTGCGTAAAGTCAATGGTTTCTTCGTTAAAGTCCAATAAATCAATATCCATGATGTCGGAAAGCGCCGAATTTGTGACAAAATTTTGAATTTCAGTTGCGGGACCACACGCAATATTAAGAACCCGAAACCGCCGGTTCTTAGCCAGTATACGGGAGCCTTCCCGATCAAGATGTTCGACAAGCCGGTTAATGCAATTTCGGTGGGCTTCAATCGCACTTGTTCGAAGTAGTGCCGAATCAATCAGCCGAGCATAGGTGTTTGTCCCTCTCGCTTCATTTCGAAGAATCATATTCTCCATTTCGTAATCTCCAGCGTATCCTAGGGGCTTTGTGTAAGTTCGTAGCAGAAATGGAGAGCATAGAGTCATAGGATGAATCTCTTGCCTTGCGTAGTTTTTATGCGCTATAAGGTCTTTTTCGGGAACCTGCTCGGCGACTTGGTTAAATTCGGCGAAGAGTTCATCAAAGGTTAGGGAAGCGGTTTCATCAATTTCACGAAAGAATTCTTCTTTAAGTTCTAAGGGTACATCGGGGTTATTGATTCCGGATATCCTCTCGTTTTGCTCAAGCCAATGGGAGAATTCTTGAAGAAAATTCTGGATTTTTCCTACACATATTTCGTAATCTGGACACAGTACATTTGTATTTTTCTTCCAATCCCCAATAAAACGGTTAGTTTCATCACGTAAATCATTTCCCGGCCTAAAATCTGGGATATCTAGCCAAGAATCTACAAGGGTTGCTGAAATTATCAGCATTAGACCCGTATTTACCAGATTGCATACCACAGCCTTACCTTGATAAACCGGGGAGGTTCCTCTATGAATAGCTAGATTTTGTAAGACTTCACTTAACTGAACAATGGAATAGGGGCTATATGTTTCCAGAACGATCATAGTTTTGGTGAGCCTCATTAGGGTGCCGCGAGCTTTTTCACCCTGACTATTCTCGAAAGTAATAACGCTATGAATAGGTAAAGGGTGTTGTGTCGCCATGCGTGTTCGTTTTCATCATCAATAGAGTGAAAGTGAAATCATGTTGTTAGCAGGTCAATCCGTATAGTTAGTGGCAGTCTGCGGAGAGGAGAATTAGCATAGTTTACACGAATCCATAGATATCGTTCTTTAACGCGGCCCTGTCCTCTGTACTATAAGAAAACTTTTATTATTCTAAAATACTTTACGTTTTTTTTTCGACAAAAATACCAAGGAACATTGCGCTCAACATGAGTAGTTAATAAATAGTTTGGATTTATGTCAACCGTCTCGCTTGGGGTGCGTTATTGGGATTGTAAGTTGTTTTAACCCACAGGAGACATATGATGGAAAACGTAAAATTCCTTAATCTGAGTGAATTGTTTAAATTAACCTTCGTTTTAGCACTCATTGCATCTTCAATTTCGGCTACATTAGCCGATGTCGTCGTCGTTGATGGAATGTCTGATGATGGTGTCGAGATCGAGAGGGGTCTAGATGATTTTCGCGATATTACCCGCAATCGTTCCGTGGATCCGGATAGTGTAAATACCGCAATGGTGTTTACCAATCTTGGCGATCGTCGCGCAAAAACATATTGCACTGCGTTTAATCACGAAGGTGCTGCGATCGGTCGCGCCTGGGCCGATCTGCCACCGAATGGGCTGCGGATAATTTTAGCGTCTGATATTGCCAAAGGTAGCGATTTTATTGGCAAGGTTCATTGCCATGCTGTGGGGCGTTTTGCGGCGAGTGAGGTGGTGTTTGGTCCAGGAATGACCTCTGCTAAAGCTAGACAGTCACACGATCCTGACGGTCCATACTCGCGAGTTCTTTTTCCGCTTGTTGCTTCCTATTGATAGGAATATTCCAAATCTTGGTTTATCACCGAAATGTAAAAGCACCAGGGATACACCCTGGTGCTTTTTTTAATCACGTTGAATTAAGGGTAATGAATTTTTGCTTTAATCTATATTCATTGGACCAGCGCTTACCCCTTCTAACAATTTTTCTCCAAAATAGCGAGGGAAGTGCCTTTTTTCAGGGCTTGCGACCCTAGGATTTTGGCAAAAATGAGAAATGACTGTTAGGTGATAAAGGGAAATTTTTAGTTTATATCAAACTCGGATTGATTGGATAACACATTTCTTAATCGCGCCTTTTTCAACCAGGGTAGACGAATATTAAATCACAGTGTTTCACCTAGCTTCTCCACCGCACCGAGTGTGTCGATTTCTTGTATGAATACTTCGTTTGAAAAGATTGGCTTTACGGTAGCCAAAAGTACTTGAATTTGTACGATAGACAGGTTTGGAACCATCTCTAAAAAAAGCGCTATAATGCCTGATACGTGAGCAGTGGCAAGAGAACTTCCCGATACAAAATCATAGGTCCCCCGGGGCTGGGTCGTTAATATTTCCACACCGGGCGCGGAGAGTGAATCAAAAGGGTCATCTTTTTCTGAATCCTGTTGGGTCTGGACCGCAATCACACGCTTCATCGATGCGGGAAACCGGCGTGTCGGGTGTTTGCTTCCAGGGTCGGCAGCCACAACGATGATGCCACGATCTATCGCAACTTTTATAAGTTTTGACAATAACGGATCGCTGGGGCCGGTTAAACTCATATTCAAAATATTTACATCCATTTTAATGGCCGTATTGACCGCTAAAGCCAAGGTAAAACTATTACACATCGCTCCGAGCGCACCCGTTTCGGTTGGCCAACAGGCCTTCAATGCAATGAGTTTTGCGTTTGGAGCAATACCGACAATCCCCATTCCATTGTTGGCCCTAGCCGCGATTACTCCAGCGATGGCTGTACCGTGCTTATCTTCAGAAAAACCCGAAGACACTTGTTTTACGAAATTCTTATTTTTTACGATTTGCCCGCTTAAGTCTGGGTGGTCTAGGTCCATACCGGTATCAATAATGCCAACGACAACACCACTTCCGGTTGTTTTACTATGAATATCCGAGATTTGCATCGGGTGTAGGGCGGATTGCAACTTATAATAGGGATCGGTATATTCCGAGGACGCCATAGTCCGGTAATTGTACATTTTTTGGACAATATCCAATCGCTTATCGTGCGACATATCCTCCAGCACTTTTTCTACTGATTTGGTTTCGGGTACTTTGAAAACAATGCAATGGATACCCAATTCGGTTATGGGCCATTCGGATAATTGGTGCAGAGCATACTGTTGGGCAATTTTCGTTCCTACGTTTTTGCTCCAAGTTGACGCACGATAAGGTCCTCGTCGCCGATACGTATAACTTGGCGTGGCTTTTTCGACACGGTTGATATGTTTGTCCACAAATGTTACCAGTATGACCCGGTCTGGTTCTGCTGTTCCAAACAAAGCGGTCACGTCACGGGAAGGGTCGGCCAGGGATTCTCCGCTTCTGGCGGGTGTAAACAGGGAAGACAGTACAATGAGTGTCAAAATGTATTGCAGTTTCATTTTTTTATACCTTCTTCAGCGATTCTCGGTACAGGAAATAAAGGTTCGGCGAAAACAACACCAGCATCCGCCCGCAACCTGGAGATTACCGTAGCTAAGTCACTTTGCGAGTTTTCGATTCGAACGCGAAAAACGTTATGTGCACTAGGTCCTTCCACAATTAGACCATTAACCGGCCCTAAAATTTCATCCATTTGCTTTTGATTGAGTTGGCTGGAAAATACAATACGAACATCGTTTTTCGAAGCGGGTACGGTTGGTGGGGTCGCTAATGTTCGGAATTCAGTTTTCTGCGGCTTCTCCAATTGAAAATGCAACGGAATCAAAAAAAACAACAGGATTGAAAAAGCAAACACCGCTGGGCGTTGTACCCACTTTTCCACAAACGGCCCCATCATCCACTTTGGAAAGTTATGTGACAATGCAGGCAGCGCTTTTTCACGTGTCAATTCGTCTGATGTTCTATGAATCCGGCTTTGTAGCCTTGAAAAAGACCTCTGTCCAGTTATTTCGAACGTCTTTGTCTCGCAGACCTTTTTCTGCAGCATCCGTTGGTTTATCAACTCACCTCTACAGGGCAAACACACTCTTAAATGCCTTTCTACCAATTGTTTATCCGCACGGTCGATACTTCCGTTGGCATACCAGGGTAACAACAACCAAGCTTCGTGGTGGGAGTCGTAATGGGTTTTATCAATACTTTTCACTAAACCAGTACCTCTTACAATAGTCATCTGCCTACCAAATTATCTAAATCAGCGGTTCTTCAATTCTGCGCCAAGCTTTTTTCGAGCGTGGAACATCCGAGTTTTAACAGTGTTTGGGGGACAATCCATGATCCTTGCAATTTCATCATAACGCATACCGTGAAAGTAACTTAATTCAATCACCGCCCTTTGTTCTGGTGACAGGGTTTCAAAAGCGGCTTCAAGCCAATTTTGCATCTCCAGTTTTTCTAACCACAAATCATTGTCTACGGGAATGGTATACTCGTTGGTAATGCCGTCATCCCAGGATATCGTTTCAGTCGGTAATTTAAAATACTTACGGGCCTTGTTGTACGCGATACCAAAAATCCATGTTGAAGGGCGACAACGCTGATTATAGGTCTCGGCTTTTCCCCAGACGACAAACATTGCATCGTTAATAATTTCCTCGATATCATCCAAGTTGCCGCGTTTTATCCGAAAAACGAAACGGTATAAGCGGCCGTAGTAGAGGCTATACAAGGATTCAAAAGCATGTTCATCTCCACGAGCCGTTCGTAAAATCAGCTCTATATCAGTAACATCGCTTTTTGGCGAGGTCTTAGGATCAGAATCTATCTTAAGCCAATGTGTTTTCATTCCACAATTTTTCCATTACTGCACGGTATATTGCTGTAGAGTCCTAAAAGGTTCAATCGTTGTCCGAATTAATTTCACTTTGTTATTAACTTGTTGTTTTCTTGATCTAAAAGCCGATCGAAATCGAGAAAAGAAAACTGGGCTCGACCTCGAGAGGCTCGAATTGAAAAAAATCGTTGCTTTCATCTTCCCTTTCGCTGGCCTCCTTAGAATCAACATAGCGAAAATCGAGGGCAACAGGATTGTAATACCAGGTAAATCCCGCATTCCAATAGTAATAGTCATATTCATTGACATGCTGCGTTAGGGCGTAGCCTACCCCGGTTGAAAATTCTAGCGAATCCGTGATTGGATATTGGCCAGTGATTTCAAAATCAGAGGCACCTGTACTTTGGCCGTATGCATCTTCGGAATGGGCAACCCGAGACGTTAGCAAATCCCGAAAATGCAGTAAGACATTCAGTTCGTAGTAATCGGCAGACTCTCCGAAAATTTTCCCATCGTAGACATAACTGGTTAATTCTGTATCAAGACGAAAATCATCAGATAGCTCAAAACTCCATCCTAGATAAGGGATTACCTCGATTCGTGCGGGATTACTCGAAATACTGTCGTTAAAATCCACATTTGAAATCCATGAGCCCATATAGAAACCCGATGAATGCTCGTAATCGATATTGCCTTGGAGTACGGGGTTGCCATCGCTTTTTGAATAACCCCGTGAAACATAATTGGTACTACCTGTTAAACTGGCACTTATTTCAGCGGACAAATGAGGCGAAATACATAAACCAAGTATACTTATACCAACACGCACTAAAAATTTGTTTT
>CAZZET010000073.1:0-18248 GCA_964653275.1 uncultured Methylococcales bacterium | reverse complement strand
TGATATTGAAGCTTCAAAAGTGGCATCCTAGAAATTTCAATCCCCGCGACGGATCGCCTAGGAAATGAGAAGCAAGTCACGGACACTTAAGGTTTCATACGCCGCTCACGTGTTTGCCAAAAATATGGCCCTTTTCGGTGCTGGATACCCTTCGCATGTTAACTCTGGATCAACAGGATCCAGAAATTTTGATAGCGAATGAAATTTCATCCACCGGGTAGAACGCTGTTCGTACGTCGTGGTTTTACTTACATCGATAACACGCACACATCGAAAACCACATCGCTCCATCCATGAGACCAAAGTATCACAAGTCGGGATAAACCAAGTGTTACGCATCTTAGCGTAACGCCCTCTGGGCACCAGAACATGGTTCAAACCCCCATCGATAACTAAGGTTTCTAGAATAAGTTCACCACCTGGACGTAGACATCCTTGCAGCTCGTACAAGTGATCGATCGGCGACCTTCTATGGTACAAAACCCCCATGGAAAATACCGTATCAAATCCACGAAGATCCGTGGGCATGTCCTCGATTCCAATGGGTAAGACGTAAATTGGCCAAGAACCAGCGAATTGACGAACGGCGTAAAATTGCATTACATTCAATAATGCTGGATCGATTCCAACAACTAACTCGGCCCCGGCACCCACCATGCGCCAACAGTGATAGCCATTACCGCAACCCACATCCAAAACCAAACGACCTGTAAGTGGCGCCATATGATAACGCAGACGATTCCATTTCAAGTAAGACCGCCATTCCGTGTCAATGTGAATTCCAAAAATTTCATACGGGCCCTTACGCCACGGATGAAATTCACCAAGTAAATTTGTTAAACGCAGCGATATTTCTGCTGTGGGATCCGTTGCCTCTCCAATGATGATACGATCACTATCTAAACTAACCCTATCGGAATGAATTTCAGGCATTTGGTGCAAAATCGTTTGCCACCGAAGCAAATCACCATGTAATGATCGGTTAAAGGCTTGCACGATCTGAGGGCGAAGAGTGCGCACCCACGATCGTAAAAGACTACCCTCAAGTGCCTCATATAACGGATTGTAATCAATCATTTTATAGCAATTAAGGACGCAAAATTAAAATACTGAAACCAAACTTCTACGCTGGAGAATCCCAGTATTACTAGTCGCTCCTGATGTGCCTGCAAGGTTTCTGGGATCAAAACTTTTTCTAAAGCAGTGCGTTTTTGGCTAATCTCTAAATCGCTGTAACCCTGAGTTTTTTTAAAGGCATGATGCATTTCTTCATGTAGAACTTGTTGTTTCGGATCAAGGAAACACAACTTTTCCGACAAAATTAAAATTCCACCAGCGAGTAACCCATTGTATATCTTCGAAAGAAATTCAAATCGATGTTCGGGAGGAACAAACTGAAGGGTATAATTTAGCACCACTATGGATGCATTCTGCATTTTAATATCGCGAATATCAGCACAAATGGGGTAAATGGAAATATTGGTATTAATCGATTTAAGAACTTGTTGGCACCGATTAATCATTGCAAGCGACTTATCCACAGCAATGATAGAGCTGTTATTTTGTTTGATCTTAGATGCCATAGAAATTGCAGCTGCACCGGTAGAACAACCAAGGTCGTAACATAAGCTTTCGTTTTGAACGAAACGCTCACTAAGCGAACCAATGGCGCCAATTACCATTTCATAACCTGGCACCGACCTTATTATCATATCGTCAAAAATCGCAGCAACATTTTGATCAAAACAAAATTTAGGCAGGGTTTTTACAGGTTGTGCGTAAAGAGAATCTCGTTGGCTGGTCACTTTGAAACTAAATTGTTACAGAAAAAGCAATATGGTTGGTTTCGATATGACTGTAACAAATACTGACATCAACTTCGATTATAATGTTCTTAAATATATTGAGATTTCAGTTTATCCCCTGCATAACGATACAAAGAAGTTCCCAACTCATTAATTTACCCTATTAACAAATTGAAACACACCAAGGGCTGGGGAAAAATATTTCTATCCACTGGTTTTTGAAGTGTACCTGTCGTTGCTAACGACAGGTGTCGTTAAACTCAAAAAGTTCAAAATGGCTTACCGCTGAACTAGAATCCAATAATCGTTCCAAACGATATATTTTACTTTTATTTCTGGTTTTCAACGCAATCCAGTTTCCAACCTCGTATTTTAAAGGTAAAGTTAACAGACTTATTGATTTCATAGAAGTGGGAATAGCGGGTAACAAAAGGGCATTTGCATTTGTGATCTGTGTTAAAGCGGTCTCCGTATACTCAATAGCTAAATTATCAAGAAAATCTATCTGCGCCACTTCGGCCTCCCGCGACAGTAATTTGATCCCAAATGACAACCCTCCATCATAGGAGTATTCAAGCCAGCTAATCAAACCGATGTTGATTTTCGATTCATTCTCATAAATTCCAACTAAATCTCCTACCTTAACTTTAGAACTGCTCTTTTCCGAGTAGGTGAAACAATACCCTTTTGGGCTGGAATTTCCGCCTTTATATATATGGACAATGTCTTCAAGGTGTAGAATTTCATTATTGGCATCCGCAGGCCATATATCAGTTGTGGAAACCTGTGTTCGTGAATCATTCAAAAGGGTCGTTAGAATGCTGTTGCTTCTACTAACCTTTCTACCATCATCTGTATCACTATGCTCTAGTTCAAACTCGTCAACTAAATCTAGTTTAGTAATTGATTTTCCCTGTTTACCTCGCACTTTGAATGTATTTGAAAAAACAGCTATCAAATGATCTAAGCCAAAGACTAATTTGTATTCCTTAGTTTCAAGCAAACGTGTAAACTTCCGCTCTTGAAGTACTACAAGTCGTTGAAGAACACTTTCTAGAATTGTGGCATTAGGTAAGGCGTAAGTAGCTGACTCGTTATCTAGAGCAGCAGATGGAACAGTCCGCTCGCCAAATAAACGCACCATTGGTTCAGTCGACAAATAACGATAGGCCCCGCTATCAACGATTGTCTTACCATTAGCCAAGCGCCTAGGTGGTTCGTCCAAATCTAATTTAAAGTAATGAGAAGCGATGTTATCGTCAACTTCACGATTAACAGGTCTTAACGCAGCGTGACCAGCAAATTTAACCAGGAAATTATAAATTTTTAATATGTCATTCTGTTGGTAATGGAAAGTCTCGCTCAGTGCAAATAGCAAGATCGATTTGAAAACATCCTCCACGGAGGATTCTGTTTGAGTTTCATTATCTTTGTTTCGCACATTATGAATATCGTTTCGTTCGGCAAAACTAAAAAGTCCATATACTTCTTTCCACGACTCAAATTCTCGGACTTGATAAAGCAAGCCTTGCCGAACCATTACCAGCGAATATGACTGAAGTGCACGATGTAGTGTACGGGCACGGAGTAAATTATTGAAATGAATCTGGTCAGTAAAAGACTTTTCCATACTCACTAATTCATAACCATGTGCCAGCTCACGTTGAAATTCAATACTATTGACGGCAGACTCGTAGGTTTTTTCTTCAAATGGGAATCTGGTCCCAACAAATTGAGATTCTAGCTTTTGTGAGAGTAAAAATACGGTAGGCCTTAGTTCTTCTAGTGTCTCAAAACGGGTAATTGCAGGCATGGACTGCCTATTAAGTGCTTTCAGGCTCGGGAGCACTAAACCACAGCAGCGTTGTATATCGGTAACGGGAAGCTCACTAACCCAGCGGTTTACATCGCGTTCTAGAAGTTTGAATGGAAGGGACACGTCTTGAAATGACGCATTCTGCAATTCAGCCTTTTTCATTTTGTAATACCACCTATATTTTGAAATTAACGAAGGAGTTATCCATTAATTATAGTGGGTAAAACAATGCTTAAAATTCGGCTTTAAGTTCGTTGTATTCTGTAACGAGATGTTTTCGAAATACCTCCACTTTGGAGCTGTCGCCACGTTGAGATCTCGGAAGATCTACTGATACATCGTGGACAAGTGTCATTGGCGATTCGGAGAGGACCAACAAGCGGTCGGATAGGACAATCGCTTCCCGCAAATCATGGGTCACAAATAATACGCTAAGCGGTCGTTGCTCCCATATTTCCAATAGGAGCCGACGTACTCTTCCGGCCGTCAATGGATCTAGCGAAACAAAAGGCTCGTCCATAATTAACAAGTCGGGTTGGATTGCGAATGCCCGAGCCAATGCAACACGCCGACTCATACCCAAAGATAACCTTTCAGGATAGGCATGAGCGACATCGGCAAGTCCCAAAGTCTTCAACAATACGTCGATTTGCTCAATATTGTCACCTGGCTGAAGGACCAATTCTATATTCTCCCTGGCTGTACGCCAGGGCAATAGCCTTGGATTCTGAAAAACATAACCAATCGTTGGTTCAGATTTGCATTTTTGGGAAATTTTAATGTTACCTTCAAAATTTTTATCCAAACCACCAACAATGTTGAGTAAAGTAGTTTTACCGCATCCGGAAGGGCCGACCAAGCAGACAAACTGATTTGTCGTGAGGGAAAATTTCAGATTTTCAATGACAATGCGCTGTTTCGCTTTACCAACCGTAGGATAAATTTTCTTACAAATATCGATGTCTAAGCAGGTCATCGCCTCCACCGTTGAGATCGCACTTCAAGAGGCTTAAGGATGGCAACTTCAATCAATTGAATGATGACGATAAACGCTATGGTATATGCCAGGATCTTTGGCACATCAAATAGTTGGAAAAAAAGGTGGAGTTGGTAACCCATGCCGTTGCTTCGCCCGAGAAGTTCGACAACCAGCACAATCTTCCAAATTAGAGAAAGTCCTGTGCGTGAAGCCGCCATCATAAAAGGAAACAACTGCGGCCAGATGATGTGACGTATAGTTTTAATAGTGCTAAAACGATAGGCTTGGCCCATTTCCGTCAAATCTCGATTTAGCGCACGAGTTCCTTCCCTAAGTGTTACCACAACGTTGGGCAATTTATTGACGACTACGGCCAATATGGCTGCTGTTTCAACCAACCCGAACCACACGTAACAAAGAATGATAGTCACCAGCGCTGGAATATTTAAAAATATCACCAACCAACTATCAAAAAAACGGTCAGCCTTTTTATGTCTGCCTAGGAAAATACCTAGAGCTGTACCTAGAATCATTGCTAGAATAAAGCTAACGCCCAATCGAGCTAAAGTGATTCCCAAATGGTAAGGCAGCTCTCCTGATTTTAATTCCATCCATAAAACTTGCGCGACAACTAGGGGTGACGGCAGAAGTGAGGAATTGAATACCCACGAACACAACTCCCAGATGGCTAACAACAGGATCAATGAAGCCGAAGATACGGCAAGATTAAACCGCATTAGCCAAGCAGTAGGATGTTGTGATTCAGTAATTCCAAAATGTTCCTTTGTCCAATTCGGAAGAACCACCCGTTAATTTTTCACCGCCCATTCTATAAAGTAAATTGAAAATTTTTGTCGCGGCATTTCGCTCATTAGCCCCCCATTGTTGAATTCGCCCTTCACAATAGCGTTGTCGCATAAGGGCCTGGGTTTCTATTCGGACAACACGGGTTAAGGGTGTAATGTTTTGCCATACACGGTCATTTGTACATAAAAGGTCTTTTGCTTCCCTAGATGCAAACAAAAATTTTGATAAAGCTACTTTATTTGAGGTTGCCCATTTTTCACTAAAAACGTACCCAAGGCTGGGTACCTGTTCGGTAATTCCGAGACCTTGCAAAATATCTTGGGTGTCCAATATTCGCTTAAAACCTCGAGCCTCTAGTCTAACCGCATAGTGCCAATAATTTATAAGCGCATCCAAATTTCCCCGCTGAATTTGATCATTCAGCAACGGAGGTGCAGCAAATACTTTATCTACCGATTGATCAAGGTCAAACCGGCTTTCTTTTTCCACCAACGCACGCAATAACAACCAATTTTTATCGAGTCCTCCACCCGCAATTCCTATCCGCTTGCCTTTTAAGTCCCGAAAGGTTCGAACTTTCGAATTGCTTGGAACAACTAAAGCCCCGGCCGAGTTGGAATAAGGCGCAAATACAAAATCTGATTCGGTCGCACGTTGACGCGAGACCCATATCCAGTCAGAAACGATAATATCTACAGCCTTCGAATGAAGCGCAATTTTTCCTGCCTGTGGATTGGAGAGTAAATGATGCTTTAAAATTAGACCATATTGTTGTTCCAATCTTTCCTGTTTCATGACTGCAAGTTCCCACTTCAGCGTCCCAAATGCCACCACACCGATGCGGATTGCTTTGCTCGAATTGTCGGCAAAACCTTGGTTGGAAATCCCCCACAAAATAAAAAATAGCAATATCAATCTATTCAAGGTCGTTGGATTTTAGTCATTTGTAGAATCAATAAAACAGTACTGTAATGATATTGAAAATCTTCCAGGGATATAATTCTCGCTGAAGAAGCAAAAGATCATCATTGTTGCCCCCACTTCAGCTTGGAGCAACGCCGCTCTCGATATGCGGAGTGAGTGACAATACAATGATCATCAGAATGATGACATATTTTATCGAGCAAAGCTGATTGAATCGAGGAAACATGAAAAATAATCCTTTCCTTTTGATACTTTCATGCCAAAATATTGAATAGAATCAAATGACATATAGAATTCAAAATGGTAGCGAAATCTGATTTTGTCCATCGGGTTGTCAATCATGCAGATGTCGATCCCGAAGAAACCGGAGAGTGGCTGGATGCGCTAGAAGCTGTTATTGAAACTGAAGGCATCGAGCGTGCGCACTATTTGATTCAGCGTTTACTGAATAAGGCTCGTCGATCAGGAGTCAATATACCCTATTCGGCAAATACCGCGTATATCAATACAATACCACCACAAACCCAGACAAAAAGTCCAGGCGATGCAGGCCTGGAACACCGAATTCGCTCGTATATCCGGTGGAATGCTATCGCAATGGTAGTTCGGGCCAATCGTATTTCGCCGGAATATGGGGGGCATATTGCTAGTTTCGCGTCATCCGCGACACTCTATGATGTCGGCTTTAACCATTTCTTTCATGCACCTAATAAGGAACATGGTGGAGATCTGGTATTGATCCAAGGTCATTCCGCGCCGGGAATATACGCCCGTGCTTTTATGGAAGGGCGCTTGACTGAAGATCAGCTACTCAAATTTCGCCAAGAAGTCGGTGGAAATGGATTGTCATCCTATCCACATCCGTGGCTGATGCCTAATTTCTGGCAATTTCCAACTGTTTCCATGGGACTCGGTCCAATCATGGCTATCTATCAAGCCCGATTTATGAAATATCTACATGATCGGAAAATTGCTAATACCGACCGACGAAAAGTATGGGCATTTATGGGTGACGGTGAAATGGATGAACCTGAATCTAAAGGTGCGATCAGTATGGCGGGTCGGGAGAAACTGGATAACCTAATTTTCGTTGTCAATTGTAATTTACAGCGTCTCGATGGCCCTGTTCGTGGTAGCGGAAAAATAATCCAGGAATTGGAAGCCGATTTCAGGGGCGCCGGATGGAACGTAATCAAAGTTGTTTGGGGTTCGTATTGGGACCCATTACTAGCAAAAGATACCCAAGGTCTGCTTTTAAAACGTATGGAAGAAGCAGTGGATGGAGAATTTCAAAATTATAAAGCGAAGGACGGCGCGTATACCCGCAAGCATTTTTTCGGCAAATACCCGGAATTGTTAGAAATGGTGGCACATATGTCGGACCAGGATATCTGGCGGTTGAATCGAGGAGGGCACGATCCTCACAAAGTCTATGCTGCCTATGCAGCAGCCGTGGCACATACAGGTCAGCCTACGATCATATTGGCCAAGACCATAAAGGGATATGGCATGGGTTCCGCTGGAGAAGGTTTGAACAGTACCCACCAACAGAAAAAAATGGATGTTGAGGAACTCAAGGCGTTTCGCAACCGATTTAATATTCCCATTTCTGATGCCGATATTGACGAATTACCTTTTTACAAACCACCGGACGAAAGTCCAGAAATGGTTTACTTAAATCAACGAAGAAAGGCACTGGGTGGATATCTTCCAACTCGCCGAATGGATGCGCCGTTGTTACAAATTCCAGATCTTAGCGTATTTGATTCGGCGCTTAAAGGAAGTGGGAATCGCGAAATATCGACAACGATGGCCTTTGTTCGCATGCTGAGTGAACTATTGCGCGACAAAAAACTGGGCAACTACATTGTACCTATCGTGCCCGATGAAGCGCGGACCTTCGGTATGGAAGGTCTATTTCGCCAATACGGCATCTACTCGTCGGTAGGACAACTATACGAACCAGAGGATGCTGGTCAAATTATGTATTATCGTGAGGATAAAAGTGGCCAAATTTTGGAGGAAGGCATCAACGAGGCGGGTGCACTTTGCTCTTGGATCGCCGCGGGAAGTGCTTTCAGCAACCACGACACGCAAATGATACCGTTCTTCATCTTTTATTCCATGTTTGGTTTTCAGCGTGTCGGTGATCTAATATGGGCAGCTGCAGATATGCAAGCTCGAGGATTTCTTTTGGGGGGGACTGCTGGGCGTACAACGCTGGCTGGGGAA
This sequence comes from uncultured Methylococcales bacterium, assembly GCA_964653275.1. Classification (GTDB taxonomy): domain Bacteria; phylum Pseudomonadota; class Gammaproteobacteria; order Methylococcales. Next base: position 9,685 of record CAZZET010000073.1, on the reverse strand, counting down.
GGATTACAACACCAGGATGGGCAAAGTCACTTGTTGTCATCCACTATTCCGAATTGTGTTTCTTACGATCCAGCCTTCGCCTGTGAGTTAGCGGTCATTATCCACGACGGTCTCCGAAGAATGTATCAGGAAGGTGAACGCATTTTCTATTACATCTCAGTGATGAATGAAAACTATTCCCAGCCGGCTTTACCGCCAAAATCTGAACGGGGTATTCTTAAAGGTATGTACCGGCTTAAGAAAAACAAGAAAAAAGCTGATGTTCAACTATTGGGCAGTGGAACCATCCTACGCGAAGTTATTGCGGCAGCGGAACTGTTGACGACCGATTTCAATATTTCTGCTGATATTTGGAGCGTAACCAGTTTTAGTGAATTGCGCCGAGAAGGAATGGAAAAGGAACGTTGGAATACTTTACATCCTAACGCAAAACAAAAAACTAGTTACGTACACCAGTGTTTAATCAACACCAACGGCCCAATAATTGCGGCTAGCGATTATATGAAAATAGTTGCCGACCAGATCAGATTCATGATACCAAGAACCTACACCGTTTTGGGTACTGATGGTTTCGGCCGCAGCGATAGTCGTAAAGAGTTGCGGCGGTTTTTTGAAGTTGATCGATACTTTGTTGTGGTATCGGCGCTCAAAGCTTTAGCCGATGATGGAAAAACTCCAGTTGCAACAGTAAATGAAGCAATTTCAAGATATAAGATAGATCCTGAACGACCCAATCCCGAAACTGCTTAATCGGTAATCGACGCTATGCCAAATTCCACAGTCGAACACGATATTCGTGTCCCGAATATCGGAGATATCTCTGAAGTCGAAGTCATTGCGGTTCTGGTAAAGGTGGGTGACAAAGTAAAGGCCGAAGATTCCTTGATTACAGTGGAAAGCGATAAAGCTTCGATGGATATACCGTCACCTCTCACAGGTACTGTTAAATCGCTAAGTATTAGTGTAGGTGACCAAGTCAGCGAAGGCAGCCCGATTCTAGTATTAATAGCCGACAAATCTCCCGAGCCCCCAGAATCAAAACTATCGGATCCAGTTCCAGAAAGTAATGGAGCAATCGCTTCTATCCGCGCGAACGATGACAATCCCATCTTGGAAGAAATCGCTATCGGTAATCAATCTTTAAACCGTGCTTTAGAAACTGCTCAAGAATCAATGCCCGTACAAGTTGTCGGTCACAAACCCCATGCCAGCCCTTCGGTTCGGCGGTTTGCCCGAGAACTAGGTGCCGAACTAGACAAAATAAAAGGAACCGGAAGAAAAGGACGAATTTTACAATCGGATGTAAAAGCGAACATAAAACGGACAATGGACAATGCGGAGAAGTCAGCCGAAAGTGGAATTGGTTTCACCAAAATGCCTGAGATCGATTTTTCTCAATTCGGTAGTATCAAAGTCGAACCTCTCTCAAAAATTAAAAAACTCACGGGCTCCAATCTTCATAGAAACTGGGTAACAATTCCCCACGTTACCCAACACGATGAGGCGGATATCACGGATTTAGAAGTATTTCGAAAATCACTCAAAGCCCAAGCGGAACAAGAAAAGGTCAAAGTTACCTTGCTACCGTTTCTAATGAAGGCAGTGGTTTATGCTCTTAAAAAATTTCCAAGCTTCAATGCATCGCTGGATTCCAGCAACGAACAATTGGTATTGAAGCAATATTTTCACCTAGGTATCGCAGTAGATACTCCCGATGGGTTAGTCGTACCAGTCATTAGGGAAGTCAACCAAAAAGGAATATGGGAGCTGGCGATAGAATTGGCAAAAATCAGTGAACGAGCCCGAAACAGAAAGCTAACCCCGAATGAGATGCAAGGGGGATCATTTACCATTTCAAGTTTGGGAGGTATATCGGGAACTGGTTTTACCCCTATAATCAATGCACCTGAAGTCGCAATTCTCGGTATATCGCGAGCAAAGTCTCAAGCAGTCTATAAACAGGAACAGGAAGTTGTTGCCACAAGGCTCATGTTACCACTATCCCTTTCCTACGATCATCGTGTCATTGACGGCGCTGAAGCGGCTCGGTTTACCCATTTTTTAAGCCAAGTATTGTCTGACCTACGGCGTATGTTGCTTTGATTTGCCGTCGAAAAACTCTCGTACTATCAATCAATTGATAAGAATACCCTTTATGAATAAGATTTATGACAAATAAAAGCATGGATAATCACACAGAAGTACTAATTTTAGGAGGTGGTCCTGGGGGGTATACCGCCGCTTTCCGTGCTGCCGATTTGGGTAAACAGGTCACGTTGGTGGAGCGTTATCCATTACTGGGAGGTGTATGCCTAAATGTTGGTTGTATTCCGTCGAAGGCCCTGTTGCATATTGCACAAGTTCTACACGAAGCTGATGCTCTGGCTAAACAGGGTGTCAGCTTCGACAAACCGAATATCAACCTTGATAAAATCCGGTCCTGGAAGGAGGGTGTATCGTCTGCACTTACGAAAGGGTTAGCGGGTTTGGCTAGACAACGTAAAGTTACAGTGATTCAAGGTACCGGAAATTTTGTCTCCGATAGAGCATTAGAAGTCAAAACGCAGAATGGTCTCCAAAACATCTCTTTTGACTCAGCCATCATCGCGGCCGGTTCCCAAGCATCTAAGATTCCAATATTTCCCAATGATGATACTCGGCTAATGGATTCTACCGATGCGTTGCTGTTGGAGGAAATCCCTGAAAACTTATTGATTGTAGGTGGTGGAATAATTGGCCTTGAAATGGCGACCGTATACCATGCTCTTGGATCAAGAATTACCATAGTAGAATTGCTCGACCAGCTCATTCCAGGTTGTGACTCAGATCTAGTAAGGCCACTACATCAGCACATAAAACGCCAGTATGAAAACATCTTTCTGCAAACCAAAGTCGTCAAGATAACGCCCCAGAAAACAGGTCTTAAGGTCTTTTTTGAAGGCAAAGATGCACCCAAATCACAGTTGTTTGACCGAGTACTCGTTGCCGTTGGCCGCCGCCCAAATGGTGGAGTAATAAACGCGGAGGCCGCGGGTGTAAACGTCAACGATTCAGGTTTTATTCCGGTAGATGAAAATCAAAGGACTAATATTCCCAATATCTACGCTATCGGCGATATCGTCGGAAATCCAATGCTCGCCCATAAGGCTACCCACGAAGGAAAAATTGCTGCAGAAGTAATCGCTGGACTACCGTCGGCCTTTCAAGCATTAACGATTCCCTCGGTCGCCTATACCGATCCAGAAGTCGCGTGGATGGGCTTAACGGAAAACGAAGCCAAAGCCCAAGGGATCGATTACGAAAAAGCAGTGTTCCCGTGGGCGGCCAGTGGCCGCTCACTTAGTATAGGTCGCAAAGAGGGTGCAACGAAACTAATTTGCGAGAAAGAGTCCAAACGTATACTTGGGGCAGGAATAGTAGGCACAAATGCAGGTGAACTGATTGCCGAAGCGGTGCTAGCCATGGAAATGGGTGCTGATGCCGAGGATATAGGACTGACGATTCATCCGCATCCAACCCTGTCTGAAACATTAGGGTTTGCAGCAGAGATGATAGAAGGATCGATTACGGATCTGTTTTTGAAAAAACGCTAAGGAATAGTCAGCATCTTTTTCAAGATGAACTAGTGCGCGCAAAAGAATAGAAGGATATAACATCGCCGGATTGAAGTGCGAAACCATGCACACGTAAATCCGGTCTTAAAACATTATTTTTGTATTGCTATTGGAAACCCTCTTTAAATAACGTGATCAGACCATTATTACCCATTCGGGAGTATAGCCTGAAGTAAAGATGAGGAGACATGCGATGAGGGAGATAAATAAAAAAAGTTTGGATGCGTTCATGTTGTTAATCATCGTTTTGGTTTAATTGACATTTGCCAGTGGTTAGAACAGTGTTGCTTACTACCCATACGTCGGAGACATTAGGTCTTATTACCGAAGTGTCGTAAGAACCACTCATTTCTTACTTTAGATAATCGATTTTTTGTCAGATTTCAGACAAAATACATCGCATTACTTTTCGGATTTCACGTTTTGAGGAATTTATAGCATATACGTTATATAAATACATCGGGGAATGGGACGCTTAGAATTGGTTAAATGGCCAATTTTCAGTAGCCATATGGGCTAAAATGTATTGGAACTACCTCCTACTCTTTCTCGGTAAGCAGACGCTAGGTCAACCTTTGCAAGGTCAGCACTCGCTGTAACGATCAAGCACGAAAAACAGCGATCAAACCAGATTTTTAGGAGCTAGAAAAAAGGATTGACGAACACTATCCCAATTTTGTAGAACTACCCCCCCCGAGATCGTCAATAACAGGGCAAATTAGTCTCCATCAAGCTCCGTATTGACCAAACTTCATAAAGGAAGAGCTAAATAGCTTGAATCAATCGGGATAAAAATCCTTAAAACGGTAAGGATCCAACTGAATTGATAGAATTTTAGAACCTAGAAGGATAATTCGCCCGTGATAACGACTGTCGCCCGTTGAGGTAAATTCAAATCTATACGAGCGCCATACTCGAATCTTTCTCATTTCATCGCGTTTAAACCAAAGACGGTTAAGGACGATACATTCGTCCAGCAATTGGACATCCATATTTTGGCAATGAAATTTCGTTGCCGCCAATGCAATCTCCCTAATGCCTGAAGCGCTCCACCAATAATAAACGGTGAATACCAATACTGCACATAGCATCAGGTCATCAACCATTGTCCTTATTCATCCTTAATCCTATTTTTTCAATACTCATCTATCATTGTCGAACAATATTTCTAACATATGCCCAAGCTGGCTGAATTTAACTTTCAAATGTATTCCTGTTATTGAAGACATGGTATATTTTTCAGCTACTAGTTTTGATGTGAGGCATAATCAATTTGTTAAAACCCACTCCCACTAACTACAAAGTTAGATTCGAAACTAATGCTTACTACAATCTATCCCTATTCGATAAGCGTTTTCTTTATCGAATAATGTAGTCTTAGTCCTGCTATGATGCTCGCTATAATCACACTTTAAAGGCACTCCTATGGAATTTCGTAACCTCGGCAATACCGATATTAAAGTTAGCACCATTTGTCTTGGCAGTATGACATGGGGCCAACAGAACACAATGCACGATGCCTTTGAGCAACTCGATTATGCGCGTTCACAAGGCATCAACTTCATCGATACTGCAGAAATGTATTCAATTCCCCCCACCCCGGAGACTTACGGTATCACAGAATCCATTATTGGCGAGTGGCTCACACAACAAGGTAATCGAAATGAAATAATTCTTGCAACAAAAATTATAGGACCCGCAGATCAATGGATGCCCTATATTCGGAATGGTAAATCCCGATTTGACAGAAGCAACATTGAGCAGGCCATAAACGGAAGCCTGGAGCGTCTTAAAACAGATTACATCGATCTGTACCAATTGCACTGGCCTGAGCGAAAAACCAATTTCTTTGGGCAGTTAGGTTTTACCGTACAACAGGAAGAAGAATCTGCTTCCGTAGAAGAAACATTAGGGGTATTAAAGGATCAGATTCAAGCAGGTAAAATACGCTATGTTGGTTTGTCCAACGAAACACCTTGGGGTGTTATGAAATTTATCGAGATTGCCGAAAAACTTAATCTGCCACGGGTCGTCAGTGTGCAAAACCCTTATAGTTTACTAAATCGTAGTTATGAAATCGGATTGGCGGAAGTTTCGTATCGAGAAAAATGCGGTCTGCTCGCGTACTCGCCCCTGGGATTTGGTGTTCTTTCGGGAAAATACTTGAATAACCAAAAGCCCGAAGGCGCACGACTGACACTTTACCCCGATTATGCACGGTACACAAAGTCAACAGCAATCGCTCCAACTGAACAATATGTACACCTTGCCAACAACTCGGGCCTAAAGCCCGCACAACTGGCCCTTAGCTTTATCAATAGCCGCCCCTTTGTAACCAGTAATATCATTGGTGCAACCACCCTACGACAGCTACGTGAAAATATTGCCAGTATCAATATAAATTTATCGCAAAACATCATTGATGAAATTGAACGTATTCATGGGATTTATCCGAATCCAAGCCCCTAGGAGGCTTGTATGTGCCAGACGCTGCATCGCCGAGGGGTAATATTCTCTCTACAATTTAATCGACCGTTATAGCTAGTTCGATATATTGCTCCTCAAACATTAAATAAAGTACACGAAATTGAGGACCACTCACATTCCTATGGAATGTTGTGGGTTTTCAGATAAAGTGTGTCAGAATCGGCTAGCAGTCTGAACAATCCACCCGCTGTCTTGTTCCTATCTTCCGCACTAATTCCAATATCAATCTGTTGCATCAATTAAGTTCCTGATCGTCCTCAACAATTACAGACCTAAATCCGTCAAGCCAAGATGGTCATCCGGGCGTCGTCCGAGCGGCCAACGAAACTTGCGATCTTCTTCTTTGATCGGCAAATCATTGATGGAGGCAAAGCGGTTTATCATCAAACCGTCTTCTTCGAATTCCCAGTTCTCGTTGCCATATGAACGAAACCAGTTGCCGCTATCATCACACCATTCATATGCGTAGCGAACAGCAATACGGTTGCCAATAAACGCCCAAAGCTCTTTGATCAGACGATACTCATTTTCCTTGATCCACTTACCGGTCAGAAACTCTTCAGCCTCCTGTCGATTGGTGACGAAGTGCACGCGATTACGCCACTTGGTATTCTCCGAGTAAGCAAGCGCAACCTTGGCTGCGTCACGTGAATTCCAGCCATCTTCGGCGAGGCGAACTTTCTCGCGGGCAGTTTCTTCGGTGAATGGGGGTAGCGGGGGTCTGGACATGGTGAGGTTCCTTTCAAAAAGAATAATGGGCGACCACGACCCCATTATAGGGCTAGGCAACAAGTGCTTCAATAGTCGGGCAGTCGATCTCGGTACCCGGAATTTCATTGATGTAGTTTGTCAGGGAGTTCAATGCAACGTGGCCAACGATGTCGGCATCATTGTAGCCATTGCAAAAGGCTTCCCTTTTGCAATGGTATTGGAAAGAGATCTGGTCTTGCGACCTTTTCGGTGGTTCCGGCTAGTGTAAAAACAAATTGTGTTGTTAACGACAGTAAAATTTGAGGTTAGAGTTTTGGTGAACACCGCTTTACGAACTCTCGTAACGTAATCGATGCTCTCGTCTATAGGTTGCAGGAGGCAAATCATAGTATCGCTTAAAAACACGAGTCAGCGCAGCCTCAGATTGGTAACCTACTTTTTCTGCTATATCAATAATAGGTGTTTTTGTTTCCAACAGCATTTGTCGTGCAATCTGCATTCGCCACTGAGTTATGTATGTCATCGGTGGCATCACCATGCATTTGTTGAAAATAGAAACAAACGCTGTACGGGATAAATTTGCCGTACTGGCTAGAGATTCCAAGGTCCAGCCAAACCCTGGATTTTTATGAAAAGCTTGTAGTGCCCTAGAAATTCTCGGTTCCGTAAACCCAGCTAAGACAGGTCGCTCTAGCCCTTCAGTCAATAAATAGGTCCGCAAGGCTTGGGTGAATATAATCTCCGACATTTTCAGCGCGATTAATTCACTGCCCTGCGCATTTTTACCTGCTTCAACTCCAATAATTTTTAACGTGTTTTCCATCCAGTTACCCGCCGATTCCCCATAGTTTTGAATATGAATGTACGGAGGTAAAGCGTCGATGAGAGGATGGCTGGCATTTTGATCGAATGCAAAATGACCACAAACCAGTTGAGTTTCTAAATTCGTCCCTGCTTCTCCATAAACCAGTGTGCCACTCCCGGTAAAACCAGATTTCTCTACTATTTGATCCAACGGCAACGCCTGCATTTCCGATTTGGTGTCGCAATAAAGAGTATGGGCCACACCTCGGGTAATAATCACTAGATCACCCTTTTCAAGCTGTACCGGTTCCTCATTTGGATCGATACGAACCAGGCAACGTCCTCGGTGTGCAAAATGAAAACGGGACACATTCTGAAATGATGGGACTCTTATGCCCCACGGTCGGGTAAATGATGTTCGAAAGTACAATGTACCCGACAGTTTCATCAGAGAGAGAACGTCACTTAATAAATCCATAGTGTGATTCCTAAACGTTAAATTTTGCCTAATAAGCCTAACATATTCTTAATTATGTACGTCCAATCAAGTTTTAAGAACTTTTAATCATTACTCGATTTATTATTTTGCGTTTTAATGGCTTCGGTTTTTTGAAAATCTAACCAACCTGATATTTCTCAACTTTAGGAGTCCAACATGAAACTTCGGAAAAAATTCCCTTTTTTGGCCCTCTCGGTTCTACTAACCCATAGTACCTCCTATGCCGCGCAATCGCCTGAACTATTGAATGATCTGGAAATTGCTCATGTCGCCTACACTGCAGATAATATTGATATTCGCTATGCGCATCTGGCTCTGGCGCTATCAAACGATGCCAAAGTACGTGAATTCGCGCAAACAATGATTCGGGATCATACGGCGGTCAATGAACAAGCTTTGGCTTTACTTCAAAAGCTCAGCGCACAGCCGCAGGACAATTACTTAAGCCAATCATTAGAGCAAAACGCAGATCGTCTAGTTGATGAAATGAGCCAGCTTCGCGGTAAAGCCTTTAACGAAAAATATAGTGAAAATGAACTGACATATCACAAGGCAGTAAATAACTTGGTAGAGAATTCGTTCATCCCCAATATCGAGAACGCAGAGGTTAAAGCTCTATTCGAAGCGGGCTTGAAAGTATTCAAAACCCATGAAAACCATGCAGATATGGTTGTGCAAAGCATTAAATAAACCAGACTATGAAATTTGAATCTAGCCTTCGAAGTGTATTGGCAACTGTTGCTTTGATAACGCTTTCTGTGCCCAGCATGGGGCGAAGCAACGAGCCAACGACACACCACATAGCGATAAGTCAATTTCGTTTTTTTCCGGACCATCTTTCGGTACAACCTGGCGATACAATCATCTGGACGAATCGAGATGTCGTTGCGCATAAAGCAACGGCAATAGACGAGTCTTGGGATACTGGCGCGTTAAAAACCGGGGAATCAAACAATGTTGTAGTGACAGGAGATTTTACCCTACGTTATTTCTGCCCCTTTCACCCGACTATGAAGGCGGAATTGGAAAATGGCTATAGATAAGGCTACAGAGGTATCTTTAGGGCGTGAGAATCATGCCCTTTGTTTCTCTATATGAATCGATTAGTCTATCGGCCAAAATCTCCACCCGTCTATGAATCACTCGTCAATTAGACTAAATTTCTGGAGGCGGGAAGGAGGGCCAGCATCAACACCAATGCAATATCACTTTTGGGTATGGTTCGAGTAGGGATACAGTATGTTCCAATAATTTGTCCCCTGCCTCACCCTGGCCCGAAGAACAACATTTGGTTTCGAAAAAACCCCTGGTTTGAGCTAGACGTAGTACCGAAACTCCGCTCTAGCATTCCTAAAGCCTTAATGGAGCCACGGGTCTGACATTACTCTAATGAGGAAAATACTATGAATATTCTTACAAGCAAAAACATAACCCTAGCTTTCAGCATCATATTTATTGGAGTCGGCATCCTTGGTTTCATTCCAAATCCCCTGGTATCCGCTGATGGTATATTCGAAGTTAATGCCATGCACAACTTGGTACACATTTTAACCGGTGTTGTTTTCTTTAT
>CAZZET010000072.1:16501-18606 GCA_964653275.1 uncultured Methylococcales bacterium | reverse complement strand
CAGGCTAGACGATTTAATCAGTTGGGTCGTGGTTGGGGAAGACAAACCGGTGAAAAGCGAGAATTAGATCAAATTCCGGCAATCAACTTTGCTGTAGAGAATGAGTCTGAAATTGATCGGAAATTTAAAGCATCAGTTGCTGAGTTTCAACAGTATATTGAGATGCAAATCAGTGAAATAGAACAGGCTGCTATAAATCATAAAGTAGTAGATGGTAGGGGTTTTGGTCATGTGGGGCAGCAACCTAGAGCTAATGTCCCGAGTACATTAGATAGTGGGAACGGTTTTGGGAATACTATTAGTCAGAGCAGCGACACAAATGGCGGTAATTTGGTTATACAGAGTAAGAATACAATTAACAGAAACTACGACAAGGTTGTTGCACGGCAGTTGCGTGAGGCAGCAGAAAGGGAGTCGGATCCAGAGTTACGTGAAAAGCTTTGGCGAGAATACAAAGCCTATACTGGTGCGGAATAAGTTAAGAGATACGAGATGAAGTGTGGTAATACACTATTTATATTCTGGGTGTTATTGCTGTCTGCGTGTACAAAATACCAAGTCATAAAAGCAGACCGTTCTACTGCTGCTAAAGCACCGGAAGAAATACCGACGAACCAACTATTGGATATTGGAATTTCAGTTTTCGATGCTGGTATTCCGGAAGACGAAGCAACAATTAACGAGAAAAATATTTTTCCTGATGTTAGAAGGGCTGAGGCTCATTATATCCCCTATGAACTGAAAAAAACCATTGAACAAACAGGGCAATGGGGCAGTATACGGATAATCCCGACCAACTCAATTGGGCTAGATGTAATCGTTTCGGGACAAATTATAGCCTCAGATGGCGAATTCTTAGTGCTCCGCATTGCTGCTAAAGACTCGGTAGGGAATGTTTGGTTACAACGCGAGTATTCGCAAAGAGCAAGTAAATATGCGTACGTAGATCATCATTTCGCTGATCGGGATCCGTTTCAGGCCATATATAATAGAATCTCTAATGATCTATTTGCAGTTAAGAAACATCTCGATGATAAACGTTTAGAGAACATTCGTACCGTAGCCGAACTTCGGTTTGCGCAGGCATTCTTACCGGATGTTTTTGGTGACCACCTCGTCAAAGATAAGCAAGGCAAATTTGTAGTCGACCGACTTCCAGCTAGGGATGACCCAATGTTGGAGCGCATTCGACTCATTAAGCGGAGCGATCATATGTTTCTTGATCTCTTCGATCAACATCATAATAAATTTAGTGGAGGCATGTCAGTTCCCTATCGTAAATGGCGTAAAAGTAGTTATGACGAAGTCTTAGCCATGCAGAAAAGTGAACAGCATGCTTCCGAACACGGTGTGTTGTTGGGTGGGATGGCTGTAGTGGGCGGTTTGGCTGCAGCTGCATTAAGTGGTGGCGCGAGTATAAATGCAATGGGCTCGTTAATCTCCGAACTAGAAAGTTCAAATGGCATTTTTGATGATGATCAAGCGGAGATCCATGTTGAAGCATTGAGAGAATTAAGTGCATCGTTTAACGAAGACGTTTCTAATCAAGTGATAGATATTGAAGGAAAAACACTTACTCTCGAGGGTTCAAGCCAACGACAATATAATACCTGGAGACAAATGTTACGTGAATTCTATGCATCTCAAACGGGGTTTACGTTAGGACAAAACAAACCATAGGAAAAAATGAATAGTGGTTGTATGTCTGCGAGGCTATGAATTTAAAAAGCCGATAGAACACACATTTTGGGGTCTATTGGATCCTAATCCCGGTATAGATTCATAAGTATCCACCGTATATGAAAACCACTTATTGATTTGGTGAGTATAGGTCATTTTGGATACCCGCCGAAGGAGTGTCCGAGGGAATCGAAAATCACCTACGCCTACTATAAAGCCTGGTGTCATCTTAGGCGGCACGGTGCAGTATAATGTCGCGCTTTATTTCCAAAACAGTTTCCCAGGGTAAATCACAAGCCTAATCATAGCTATGAAGAAACTTATCGAGCGTCTTCAACAAGATGCCATTCATATCGGCGGCAGAATTGTTAATGTTGACGATTTTATGAACTATCAGGTGGACGCAATGCTGACGCAGGAGATCG
>CAZZET010000072.1:0-16401 GCA_964653275.1 uncultured Methylococcales bacterium | reverse complement strand
CCCATTACACTGATCAAATATAATAACCGCATAAGCATTATCATACTTAATTTGTCTCCTCCCATCAGCATTGGTAGCAAGATAAAGCCCCATACCAGAAAGAACAAGGGGATACACCAGCGTTTCATATTCCACAATCCATAGTAACAATAAAGCCCAATAAAACTGATTATCAGCATTAAGAAAGTATAAAAACTTGGTGCCATAAAGAACTGACCAAGAGATCTGACCGCCAGCGATATTCCAATTACAAAAAGCAAGATACTAAGAATAGTAATAGATTGTGGCCTCATAATTAACTCCTCATGTGTTCTCTCAATACAATGAATCGCTATTCTAAACCAACGGCATCACAGAAAAAGTAAAGAAACAATTTTTTTACAATTGGATGGAAATGTGGATGGCTGATCATGGTCCAGCCTTTGTGAAAACGCTGGTATAATGCCCACTTTAAAATTAGCGGTTTTATGGGGATACAAAACGTTTCCTTAAAGGTGTATATCGCACACAAATTATGCTGTTCCCGTAAAGCGGATTCAGTTCAGCCGTTCTTTAGTGCACGAATTACAAACTAATGTCGATGTCATGTCGCGGATGAGCGGTTTTACGCTAGATTTCAAGACCACAAAAAAAACTCTTCACAGCACCGTGAAAGGACACAATAAAGACTAATGGACACCTCCCCCCAACAAATATTACGCACCGTATTTGGCTACGAATCCTTTCGAGGCGATCAAAAGGCAATTATCAAGCATGTTGTCTCAGGTGGCGATGCAGTGGTATTGATGCCAACGGGTGGGGGGAAATCGCTATGCTATCAAGTTCCATCGTTGATCCGCCCAGGGGTCGGTATTGTCGTATCCCCTTTGATTGCACTCATGCAGGATCAGGTAAGCGCAATGCAACAACTGGAAGTCCGTGCGACCTTTATTAATTCTACGCTGGAACAAGATGAAGCCTCTATGAGAGAGAGTTTAATGCGGCGTGGTGAATACGACTTGGTTTATGTCGCACCCGAACGCTTGCTGACTGGACACTTCCTTTCTTGTCTGGAACACACTCCACTCGCCTTGTTCGCGATTGATGAAGCGCATTGTGTTTCACAATGGGGACATGATTTTCGCCCAGAATATATTCGGCTATCGGCCCTGAAACAACGTTTTCCCAATATTCCGTGTATCGCACTAACAGCAACGGCAGACCCTCCCACTCGCCATGAAATTATAAACCGGTTGGGATTAAGTCAAGCCCAGCTCTACTCTGCCAGCTTTAATCGGCCCAACATACACTATCGTATTCTGCACAAAAATAACGCCCGAAAACAGGTACTAAGATTTATCCAGGAAGAACATCCAGAGGATTCTGGAATTGTGTATTGCTTATCTCGAAAAAAAGTTGAAGATACAGCCACATTCCTCAACACAAATGGCTTTACGGCCCTACCCTACCATGCAGGTCTGCCCGCTAATTCTAGGCAATTACATCAACAACGCTTTCTAAAAGAATCAAAAATAATTATTGTTGCCACTATTGCTTTCGGCATGGGAATCGACAAACCCGATGTTCGCTTTGTCGCCCACCTTGATATGCCGAAAAGTCTGGAAGCTTATTATCAGGAAACCGGTCGGGCGGGCCGTGATGGGTTGCCTTCCAACGCTTGGATGACTTACGGTATCGCCGATGTGGTGCTGTTGCGCCAATTGCTTGAAGGTTCCAATGCCGAAGAACGGATAAAACGAATCGAAAGACACAAACTTGAAGCCATGCTAGGCTTTTGCGAAACCACAACCTGTCGCCGCCAGTCATTACTGAGTTATTTCGCTGAACAATTGGCGGAACCCTGTAAAAATTGCGATACCTGCTTGGAACCTGTAGAAACATGGAATGGTATAGTCGCCGCTCAAAAGGCAATGTCCTGTGTTTATCGAACCGGCCAACGATTCGGTGTCAACTATCTGGTGGATGTACTACGAGGGAAACAAAATGGACGCATTGAACAGTTTGGACACCACCGGGTCAGTACTTATGGCATAGGCAATGACCTTAACGAGACCGAGTGGAAATCGGTATATCGTCAATTAGTCGCCGCGGGTTTGCTGGCCGTGGACATCGATGGCCATGGCGGTTTGAAATTGACGGAAAAGAGCCGAGACGTATTAAAAGGTAAACAACCCATTTTATTTCGCAAAGATCCAGTGCAAACCGATAGGGCGAAAAACAAAACACAATTTTCGAACCATTCCTCACGACCGGAAGATGAGAACGGTATGGTCTTGTGGGAATCTTTGCGATCACTACGGTACCAATTGTCCCAAGAACAAAATGTGCCGCCATACGTTATTTTTCATGATTCGACCTTAAACGAAATTGTAAAGTATCGACCCAAGAACCTTGACGAACTACAATTCATTTCGGGTATCGGCGAGTCTAAACTCAAACGCTATGGGGCTACTATTCTCGAGGTCATCGAAAAACATGCGATTGAATGGGGACGACCCAATGACATTCCAGCCCTGCCAGCCCTTTCACTAAAACACAATAAGCCAGAAGTTGTTGACACCGTTGCTGTCACACTCGAATTGTTTAAAAAACGAAATACTCCGACACAAATCGCAGCTGCGCGAGACCTTAAATGTTCAACAATTTACGGCCATTTAGCCGAGGCTATAGAAGCGGGTGAAATCGAAACCACCGAAGTGATTGGAGTTCCCAAAGAGGAAATACACGCCATCGAATGTGCTTTTGAAGTTTTGGATTCGGACTCCCGTATGTCACTTCGACCGGTATACAATTTGCTCGAAGAAAAATACGACTACGGTATTTTACGCTGTGTCCGTGCAGGAATGATCGTACGAGGTGATTTTCCTTCTATATCGAATTAGAAAATTGATATTGAATCACCAAAAACCTTTTACTTTTCAGCTTGAATTACGGCAACGCCCTGGCCGATAGTAGACGGCAACTCTGCCGCCAGTGCAGTCCCATACGGTGCTGCCACCCCTTAAGATAGGTTTAAATATGATATCGTCGTCAAGGCCAACGCCACCAACGGTGGCATTATTGTAGACAATTCTAATTTGCGATTTGTCATCGGCATCGTATTCGACAACAATCTCGCTGACCCACGTAGTAGCAAAATCCGCTGGCTCATTTAAACCCGCTTCTCCATTGTTTTCGGGCCAAACCCCACTAGTCATATAGATTTCTGCGACTTTTGAAAGGACTTCGTCGACCAGGCTAATCCCTTCTGAAATTCTGCTACGTGTTTTGTAGTCTTTATAACTGGGGATAGCCATTACCATTACGATGGATAAAATGGCCAGAGCTACTAGGAGCTCAATTAAAGTAAATCCTCGTTGGTTAATTTGAAGTTTAGTATCCATAGCCGCCATCCCCGATAACATCTACTTTATTGTAATTAATACGTTATTTGTCTAGTTCCAACGGCGATCGTTCATAGTCAGCAATTGCAGAATTATCTTCGTCTAAACCCGTTTTAAATTCACTTAGTTGTTTGCGTAATCGATGCAAACTTTCCGACGCTACAGCCTCATCATCTAACTGAGAAACAAGTATCTCGGTGGTTTCTTTCAGACCCTTATAGTGCTTACAAAGTTGCTGGGTAGTCTGATTCAGTTGAGCGCCAAGACCGTGGAAATGGTCAGCCTTCCGAAAACACGTTTTTGTGGTGAGATCACCTCCACCGATTCGCTTCAAATTTTGCTCTAACTGGTGAAGCGGGCCCGCGATCCGATGGCTTGACTTCATTGATAATAAAAAAAAGAGGATCAATCCGACGATTTCAGTCAAGCCAATTGCAATCGAAAAAATCACTTGAGGTGAGGCATCGAAGAAGATTACGTCAGACGCGAGATACCCGATGATGAGAGTCGTATTGATGAGGAGAAAAGCGACCAGAATACCGACAAGAACGAACCGGTATTGAAAGTTACCGTCAACTATAATTTGCGCCCTTCGCTGTTTCATGGTTGATTCCTCTCTCACTCAATATATGTAGTCTGAAAAATTAAAAGAACAGCTTAATTACAATACCAAATTCATAAAAAATGACGGTCGATTACGCCTTGTAAGTATCATCCTCTAAAGCCTATCCCCTTTCCTATTCTCCATAGGTGAATTTTATATTGAAATCCTGGAAGATTACTCAGCACATTCGATCTGGCTCAAGGATTAAATATAGTCATCAATCAAAGAATTACTACAGTGTAGAACTGTGACGTCAGACAGTTCACCCATAAGGTTTTATAACTACTTTGAATACTTGAGATACAGGTATTGTTTCCCAGCATTTACCAATCGACTGACCCTAAACTAGCCAGGAGCATATACTTGTTGATTAATTGCCCGAAAATGACTTTTCTTGGTTATCCTAATGGCATCAGAGGATGATCTACCTCGCAATTCTCTACAATGGTTAAAAGATGGCGATACGTAGTATAGTTTTTCTGCTATCGTTTAATTTATTAAACCCGCTTATGAATGCTAGGGAACTGTCCGAGAATCGAACGCTTGAACGTCAATCTCTGCTCTGGCCTTGTCCACTTTGCCCTAATAACCGGGAATAACTTTTTGTCAGTATCAATCTTTGTATTCTGGAGCAAAATATGAAACCGATTAATTATCTAAATATCTTATTTGTGATTCTTTTCTCAATGTGGATAAGTGGTTCTGCAATGGCCCATGGTGAGGCTGATCAAAATCATGACGCGGCCGAACTTACCCATGAGGCTGCAAATAATATCACTCAGGAAGAAACAAGCATTAAAGAAGAAGTAGTAAACGAAACCCCTGAAGTGGACAGTCAAGTTATTGCCCGTGCCCAATTTACCACCAAGGTCGTGGATCGTGAACCGGTTGATCAAATCGACCAAATCGACTCATCGGTATCCCCTGTATACTTCTTTACTGAATTAACGAATCTATCTGGAAAAACTGTAACGCACCGTTGGTTATATAACGGAACCAAAATGGCCGACGTCAAAATAGCGGTCAATGGCGATCGCTGGCGGGCTCATTCCACAAAAAATATGATGCCTAATTGGACAGGACCCTGGACTGTTGCGGTATTCGATGAGGAAGGTAATGAAATCACCCGGAAAACCTTCGAGTACTCTGCCCCGGTTAAGACAGCCGACATGTCGGAAACGAAAAAGGCGATGGAATAGTTTCAATAGAAACGACAAGGTCTAATCAGATTATTAGATTCTGATTCACAAATTGAATCACGTGATATACACCGCGGTTCACCTGACACTCGACAAATCCAGGGGTATCCATGTCAACTGTCTATGGTACCCATGAATCGGTAATCGCGGTAAAATTTAGTTACACGCCTCACAACGGAGCGTTCCCGATGTTCACTGCAAAATGATTCATAGGCATCTGGCATAGCAATCGAGGGTGGACAAGGATGTTCACCAGGGAATTGGAGCGGAGCTAGCAAAGCGGCTACTGTTAGATCGACCCGGCTAAAACGCTCGCCAACCAAAAAGGGTCTCAGCTCGTATAGACGGTCCAGACGGTTAAGGGCCTTTTCAAACTTCTGTCGATTCTCCTGAAGATAACATGAATCGGTTTTATATGCATCGCGCAGAACAGATAGTAAAAAGGGGAAGGCAATGGTCAACCACACCTTGGCATAGAATGGCCCTTGATCAGACCACAATGCAATCAAGGTTTTGCGATGCTGAAACAAAATATTGTAGGCCAGCGACCGAAGCAATGGCCCAACTTCTTCATCCAAGAAATGTTCAAGTGCTCGGGCCTCTTCTTGCTGAGATTCGTTACTAAATCCTAGCAATCGCACAGGGATTAGTTTGTCCAGATAATCAATAATTTGGTCAGAACCCTGGATAGTTTGATCGTTAAAACATAATACCGGAACCGTACTTGCAGCCGCCTTTCGCTTAATAACAATACTATGCAAGCCAGGAGTCAAATTGATTTTCCGGTAGGGTATTCCTTTGTAGTCTAAAGCCCAACGGGCTTTTTCGCAGTAATGCGATATAGAAAATTGATAGAGGGTCGTATTCTCCAATTCAAACTTCATGCTCTTGTTCCAAGAACCGTTTGACAAAAGGAATTGTTAATCTTCGTTTGGCAACTAGAGTTGCGCGATCAAGCTTTTCGAGTAAGTCCCAAAGCGACGACATATCGCGCGGAAACCGCGCAAGCAGATAGTATCCAACTTGGGGCGAAAGATCAAAAGCCAGGGCCTTCGCTCGCAGTGTTAAGGCCGAAAGCTTATCCTGATCGCTCAGTGGACGTAGATTCAACGTCAAACCCCAGGATAACCGACTTTTTAGATCTGGAAGCCTTATATTGGCCTGATTCGGAGGAGTGGGGCCACTCATGATCAAATGGTTTCCGTTGGCCTTTATTCGATTAAAAAAATGGAATAACCCTTGCTCTAGAGCTTCGCCACCATTTACTGCATCAACATCATCTATACAAACCAGATTGACATTTTCCAAACCGTCGAACAAGGAAGCCTCGTAAGACCTAAGTTTTTTTAAAGGTATATATGCAGCGCGAAGTTGATGCTGATCCGCTTGCTGGCAACAACTTTGTAGCAAATGAGATTTGCCCATACCGGATTCACCCCATAAAAAAATATAGTCCGCGCCTTGCCCAATTGCACAAGTCTTTAACCCAAGTACCGCCTCCGCATTTGGACCACAATGGAAGGTTTCGAAGACTTTTGTCCGCTGGAACCGGAAGGACAAAGGAAGTTGGGAATACATTGAACGCGCACCTCGAGGCTTAAATGATCGATACCCGAATTAAACAAACCTGAAAGATACTCTTATTCCTACATTTGCTTGCCTTATTACCAGTCATTAATCCCTCCTATTCATATATCGAGATACTAGCGAGGCTTCATCGATTGAAGGTAAAAACACGCCCCGAAAAAAAGCACGAGGCTAAAAAAGATTTCCAAAACGATGAAAATCCGGAGACTTGGATCCGAAGCGGCTACCGTGACACCATGGACGAAATAAACAAGACTCAAAAGAGCGACAAAAATATTTGACGATGGGCGCCCATGCAACAACCCTCGCAAAGGGAATAGCAAGGGTACCACAACGAGAAGGAGAATCAGCGCAACCTGCGAATGGGGCACGGGATCTAAAACCGTGTTCCAAAGCATGATCGACGAAAGCAGTCCAAAATAGCCGATCATAGTCATAGAATACACCAACCGCGCATTAATAATCATAACCGACTGATCAACTTGTCCCGAATTTGCAAAACAAGCTAAAAACACGCGGTACACATGGATTAGCGGCCAATTTTGGTATCATTAGGGGACAAAAGCAAGGTTAATCATAGATTCATGTCTTTTAAGGCTATTGCCGCTGTCGCCAGCCGAGAGCCCAACGCTCGACATAGCGCTTTTTCATCATGGCTAATCTGCTGATGGCCTTTGCCAGCCAAGTGACTCGGTCCGTAAGGCGTACCTCCGGTGGTGGTCTGAAGTACGGCTGGTTCCCGGGAAGGAAGACCCATAAGTATCATGCCATGGTGTAACAACGGCAACATCATCGATATCAACGTGGTTTCTTGTCCACCATGCATACTGGAGGTAGCCGTAAACACACCTGCCGGCTTGCCCGTTAAAGCTCCGGAAAACCATAAATTAGTGGTACTATCAAGAAAATATTTAAGGGGTGCCGCCATATTTCCGAAATGAGTAGGACTTCCCATTGCCAGGGCATCACAGTTTTTCAAATCCTCCATCGAAGCATAAGGTGGCCCGGTATCGGGAACAGTGCTTTCATGAGCTTCACAATCGGCCGAAACTTCGGGTACAGTTCTAATTTTTGCGTTGGCGCCATTAATTTCATCAACGCCTCGGGCAATATGATTAGCCATTGCAGCGGTGGCGCCTGCTCGACTGTAAAACAAAACAAGGATTTCGGCCATATCCGTAACCATAGTTACAGAATATCCAAGACATTTTCAGGAGGGCGCCCAATAGCTGCCTTACCGTTTGCCAAAACGATTGGCCGTTCGATTAATTTTGGGTTCTGATTCATTCCCTTAATTAGAGCTTCCCGATCCAAACTATCGTCATCCATGCCAGCAGCTTTATATTCCGTTTCGTTCTTGCGCATTAGATCTCGCGGCGCCAAGCCAAGAAGATTCAAAATATCATCTAGCTCCTTTGGTGTAGGGGGTAATTTGAGATACTCAATAATGGTAGGTTCAACCCCATTGTCCTGAATTAGTTGCAGAGTTGCCCGAGATTTACTGCACCGGGGATTATGGTAAATGGTTACATCCATTCGATGATTACCTCACGATAGAAAAAAGAAAAATTAATATTTGCCCAGTATCACGGATGGATTGGGCTGTGTGATATTATACCTGGGTCGGCCAAAATATTCGTTTTGCTGGCCTAGGATTGATCGCGACTAAGCTCGATTTTACGTTTGAGCCACGTATTTTGCGCTCGCAGGTCCTGCTTAAATTTGTAATCGCTAGCCAGTTTCGACAATTCCCGTATTATAAAAACACCATGTCAGAGATCGCCCAATTCCAAGCGGAACAAACTGATTCGCTAAAAATCCCCCCAAATTCAATGCAAGCCGAACAGTCAGTACTCGGCGGATTGATGTTAGACAATGAAACCTGGGATGTGGTAGCTGATAGGGTTGGTGAAGAAGATTTTTATCGAAAAGACCACCGTCTGATTTTCCGGGCAATTGTTGCCCTCGCGGAAAAAAATGATCCCTTTGATGTCATTACCTTATCCGAAATCTTGGAAAAATCAGGGAGCCTGGATGATGCTGGTGGCTTGGCTTACCTTGGAACATTAGCCAATGAAACTCCAAGTGCCGCAAATATTGGTTCCTATGCGGATATTGTTCGTGAGCGTTCGGTACTTCGCCAGCTTATTCACGTTGGCACCGAAATCTCAAATTCGGCGTTCAACCCAAATGGCAGAGAAACCGTCGAATTGCTCGAAGAGGCCGAACAGCGTGTTTTTAGCATTGCCGAACAACGTCAGCGAAGCGATAGTGGATTTCTTCCAGTTAAATCGTTATTGGCAAAAGCCGTCGACCGAATCGAAAAACTTTTTCAGATGGAAGGATCCATTACCGGAGTCAGCACCGGTTTTAAAGATTTTGATGATAAAACCTCGGGACTTCAAAGCTCAGATTTGATTATTGTCGCGGGTCGGCCATCCATGGGTAAAACCAGTTTTGCAATGAACATTGCCGAACACGTAGCCATCCAGGGAGACAAACCGGTGGCAGTATTCAGCATGGAAATGCCGGGAGAACAGTTGGCTATGCGCATGATGTCCTCCCTTGGCCGCATCGACCAACACAAAGTAAGAACCGGTAATCTGGATGATGATGAATGGCCAAGGATGACATCTGCAATCAATCTTCTCGATAAAGCCAAACTGTTCATTGATGATACAGCCGCACTATCACCCATGGAGATACGGGCAAGAACTCGAAGACTAACCCGCGAGCATGGACAACTTGGTTTAATTGTGTTGGATTATTTGCAACTCATGCAATCTCCTGGATATGGTGAAAACCGAGTGGCAGAAATCTCGAATATTTCCCGATCACTAAAAGCTTTGGCAAAGGAGCTAAATGTACCGGTTATAGCTTTGTCTCAGTTAAATCGTAATCTCGAGCAACGCCCAAATAAACGGCCAGTGATGTCAGATCTACGTGAAAGTGGATCTATTGAGCAGGATGCCGACGTTATCGCTTTTATTTACCGGGATGAAGTCTATAACGAGGACAGTGAACACAAAGGCAAGGCGGAAATAATAATCGCCAAACAACGGAACGGCCCTATCGGTCACGTATATCTCACATTCCTCGGCCAATATACCCGTTTCGAAAATTTTAGCCATGACACCTATGCAGATGAGGGCTATCTGTGAAACCGGCCACTTTCGCGGTATTGAATAATACGGCGTTGCGCCATAATTTAAACGTGGTGCGCCAATATGCTCCTGGTGCTAAAGTGATGGCCGTGATCAAAGCCAATGGCTATGGGCATGGATTGATCCGGGTTGCAAAAGAATTACGAACATCCGATGCTTTTGCCGTAGCACGGGTTGATGAAGGCATCCGCCTCAGGAAAGCCGGCATAACTCAGCGAATTGTTGTCCTTGAAGGCTTCGTGTGTCATGAAGAATTGGCGTTAATCGAGCGTTTTCAAATGGAAACTGTACTCCACTGTGACGAACAGCTCGATATGCTGGAGTCGATAGATACAGCGAATTATATCAATTGCTGGTTAAAACTAGATACCGGCATGCACCGCCTAGGGTTCGATGTTACTCAAGTCACTCGTGTAATAAACCGTATCAACCAGTGTCGCAGCATCGCAAAACCGGTCCCATTGATGACCCACTTGGCCAACGCCGACGATGTTAACGATTCCGCAACTGACCAACAAATTAAGATATTCAATAATGTAACCGCTCACATTTCAGAGCAGCGAAGTATAGCCAATTCTTCCGGAATTTTGGAATGGAAAACTTCTTTGTCCGATTGGGTACGGCCAGGAATTATGTTATTCGGAGTATCACCTTTTTCGAATAAAAATGGAACCGAATATGGCTTAAAACCCGCATTGACACTCTATTCGAAATTGTTAGCTATTAAAGACCTTAAAGTGGGAGATGCAGTGGGTTATGGGGGTTTATGGGTCTGCAAGCGGCCCATGAAACTAGGTGTAATCGCTACTGGCTATGGAGATGGCTACCCCCGCAGTGCAGCTTCAAATACCCCAGTGTTAGTCAACGGGTGCCGAGCACCACTGGTCGGTAGAGTATCTATGGATATGATTACGGTTGATTTAACGCATTGTCAAAGCGCCAGAATCGGAGATCAGGTAGTCCTTTGGGGTGAGGAACTACCCGTAGAAGAAATTGCCCGCTGTGCTTCCACGATCCCCTATACCCTTATGTGTGGTATAACTCAACGAGTGATGATCATAGAAGAAGAAATTGACAGAAATTAGCACAACGCCAACCTAAGAGCTGCTAGCCATGGCGACCAAAAAAACATCGGTAGGATTCGTTTGCAAGGAATGTGGAGCTGATAGCTCGAAATGGAGTGGCCAATGCCTGCAATGTAAAGCTTGGAACTCAATAGTAGAGATCAAGTTAGGCTCGAAGCAAGAGTCACGTAGTCAGCGATTCAGTGGATATTCCGGGTTGGCGAGCGATGTCCAAAGTCTTAGCAAGATTGAAAATCAGGAGCTGTTGCGAATTTCCTCAGGATTCAGTGAATTGGACAGGGTCGTAGGTGGTGGAATGGTACCAGGGTCGGTTATCTTGATTTCGGGCGACCCAGGAGCTGGGAAAAGCACCTTGCTGTTACAAACGCTTGCTCATGCTTCTTTGAATAGGCAGGTACTATACGTATCGGGCGAAGAATCGATCCAGCAAATTGCGGCTAGAGCCAAACGCATTGGTCTGCCATTAGAACATTTGAAGACCTTGACTGAAACCTCGATCGAAAAAATTTGTGCGGTCACTGATCAGGAGAAACCGGAAATTATGGTCATTGACTCAATCCAAGCGATGTTTAGTGAGAGCTTGGATTCGGTACCGGGAAGTGTTTCTCAAGTTAGGGAATGTGCAGCGCTACTAACACAATACGCAAAAAGGACCGATGTAGTCTTATTGATAGTAGGCCATGTCACTAAGGACCAGAATGTCGCGGGGCCGATGACTTTAAGCCATATTGTCGATACACAATTGATTTTTTCGTCGACGGACGATGCAAGGTACCGCATTGTCAGGGCAACCAAAAACCGCTTTGGAGCGGTTAATGAAGTGGGGCTATTTGCGATGACCGATCGAGGTCTCAAAGAAATCAAGAACCCATCGGCAATGTTTTTAAACCGTAGCGATAAACCACGACCGGGTAGCGTAGTCAATGTCCTTTGGGAAGGGACCCGCCCATTGTTGGTTGAAATCCAAGCATTGGTAGTGGAGTCCCAGTTTGGGAATCCCAGGCGCTTGGGTGTTGGAATTGATCAAGGTCGAATTGCTATGCTATTGGCAGTAATAGCTAGACATGGTGGCATATTTACCGGCGACCAAGATATCTTTTTAAATTGCGTGGGTGGGATTCGGGTGATGGAAACCAGTGCAGATTTAGCAGTTGTCCTGGGGATTATATCAAGCTTAAAAAACGTTGTTTTACCTCAAAATATGTTTGCTTTCGGAGAAGTCGGATTATCGGGTGAAATTAGGCCTGTTGCCAATGGCGAGGCCCGTATCAAAGAAGCTCTAAATCATGGATTTGATCATGCTGTCATCCCAAAATCTAATTACTCCAAACGGGTATTGAAAAAAGGAATTAATTTTCATACGGTGAGCACGATATTGGATGCCCTGGAAATTTTTTAGGCACTATCAGAAGAGAAAAACTGCATTGCGCTTTGGTCAATTTCTATTTTGTCCCGATTGCTTAATTTTATAACCCTATCGTCAATGGGTTCTTGGTTGACTTTTATTGACAACCCATTTTCCAAACACGAAAGAAAATATCCGTCTTTTCGCCTTGAAATAATGGCTGTACTGGACCCGGGTTTCCCCAAGCGAGTCATAGCTTGTTTCAAAGAAATCACTCTTCCGATGTTTTTACCACTCAAAATTTGGATATTTGCACACTGAGAAGTAGATAAGGAACCGTTCACATTTGTAGGAGCTGGGACCTTTGAAGATTCAATAATTTCTGGCTCCACAGCAAACTTGGGTATGATTTCGTCTTGGGAATAAGACAATATGTGTTTCCCAATACCAATGTGGTCCCCATCAGTCAACACCTGCTGTTCCACCTTTTTACCATTAACAAATACTGGAGCATCATCGTTTAGCTGTTGTAGCACCGATTCTTCACCGCCAAACTGAATCGATGCGTGGAAAGGTGCAACGGCAAGGCTGTCGATATTAATAGAGCATTTCGCATCGCGCCCGATCGTAGCTTCTTCCTCGTCAAACCGATATACATTCAGCCGTTTTCCTCGGAAATTGAGAAACAGTTTAGGCATTCGAAAAAAGAGTTAAAAATAAGGATTCCCACATCACCCGCTAAGTATAGTCAGAAAATTAATACCATCCCAAACCAGTAAGTCACTCTTTAAAAAGTCCCGTATACCCCCTCACTTTATCTCTAATTTGTATCGGGACAAAAAAATTAGGTAATAGAAAAAAAGGTGGTCAGACAAATACTTACAATAATATCTATTTATTTTGGTGCCTTAAAACGTACAATCTTCACTGCATTGCCATCGATCTTAAGAATTTCTAACGGGTGCTCAAAGAGTTTCAGGCTTGTACCGGGTTTAGGAATAGTTTCAAGATGCTCAATAATCAGCCCATTCAATGTTTTCGGCCCTTCTGTCGGTAGCGAGAAACCCGTCATACTATTCAATTCACGAATAGTAATGGTAGCGTCAACCAGATAGCTCCCATCAGCTTGAACTCGAACGTCGAGCGAAGACGTTGTAAATTCACCCGCTATCGCCTGCAATAAATCTTCCACTGTCACCAGGCCTTGTACATCGCCGTACTCGTCAACAACTAAACCGATACTCAACCTTTCCTCCCTGAAATTAAATAGTTGGCGGTGTAAAGGAGTACTTTCGGGTATAAAATAAGTTTTAGCCAAATGGCTACGGATTGTTTTCGCACCAAAATGTTTGTTACCTATCAAAGGAAGTATTTTTTTCAAGTGGATTATTCCAAGAACTTCATCAATGCTCTTATGAAAAACCGGTAAATGAGTATGGGATGTTTCCTTAACTTGTTTAATGATTTCACCGATATCGTCTTGTAAATCGATACCAATAATCTCATTCCGAGGAATCATGACATCTTCAACTGTGGCGGACTCAAGGTCAAGGATTCCCAACAACATGTTTTTATAACGATCGGGTATCAATATCCCGGAATCCGCAACCACGGTACGAAACTCGTCCTTGCTTAAGGGTGACGAAACCGCCTTTCCTGGGTTGAAGCCTATAATTCTTAACAAGAAATTGGCAATAGAATTAACCACCCAAACCAAGGGATAAAGCAATTTCAACAAACATAGAAATATCCCCGACACCGGAAAAGCAAGCTTTTCCGGATCTTTGGCAGCTAAAGTTTTGGGGGCAACTTCGGCAAATATTAATATTACTAAAGTCAAAATAAAGGCAGCGACTGCAATTCCTGTTTCTCCCCAAATGCGGATCGCGATCACCGTAGTTAAAGAAGAAGCGAGTATATTGACAAAATTATTTCCGAGTAGAATCAAACCAATAAGCCGATCCTGTCTAACTAAAAGTTCTTGAACCCGGAGAGCGCCTGGATGATTAGCTTTGACTAAGTGTTGAAGGCGATACCGATTAAGTGTCATCAAAGCGGTTTCAGACCCTGAAAACAAAGCCGACAATATTATTAAAATGAGTAACGTAACAAAAAGAAAACTTAAAGGAACGGCGTTCAAGAAATATTTAATTTAGTATTATGTGAATACATAATTTCTAAGACTAAGAAGGACAATTGTCAAGCTAGAAATTGAAATAAAAATACAAGAGTCTCAAGTTGGAATAGTTGAAACAACCTTCTACCGGTGGGTACAGCATCTAGCTATCCGTTTTTACAATAACAACTGATTCGAATAGAATCGTTGCATAAAAGACTATCCGAGAATTAGGCAACACAAAAACATGTCCGCTCCTAACCAAAAAACAAAACGTTCCCGTTTTTGGCAACGTCCATTTGCAAGCATAATCGACAAAGCTACCGGAAAATATCGGGCGATTTACTACCAAGCTAAAGAATCGCTCGGCCACCCGAAAAGGGAAATTATCGTATATCAAGTTGAACAGGCACGTGATAGTTTTGAAAATGCTAAAACGCAATTTCAAAATGCACTGGACCAGTTTAGTGATGTTACACATTTCCAAGGTGGTAGTTTAGAATCAATGTACCGAATATTGAAAGCAGAATTCAAGCTTAGCCAGGATGAAGCGAATTCCGTTAGCGAGCGGATCAAAGCTATTGAAAAAGTAGCCGATTCGTTGTTCGACGAATGGCACAATGAACTTTCAGAATACAGTAACCGATCACTGCGCAGTCAAAGTCGAAAACAACTCAAAATAACACAGCAACAATATAGGCGGTTGATAAAAATGATGCACAACGCTGAAGCTAAAATTCAGTCCGTGTTGGCAGCCTTTCACGACCAAGTTTTGTTTGTCAAACACAACGTCAATGCTAAGGCCATTTCATCTTTACACAGTGAATTCGCATTAGTTGGCATCAATATCGTGACACTCATCTCTTCAATGGAAAAATCGATCAACGAAGCCAACACTTTTATGAATACGCTGGTAGACACCCCGGCTCTAACCCAAATTGAATTGTAAGATACCTCTAAAACGCTAAACTCGGTGCCTAAAACATTAATACCGCATCCATCCGCTCGAAATAGATAATTCATTTGAAGATATTATGCAAAAAATCACACTCTTATTCCTTTTTCTAATGATGCATTCCGTTTTAAGCCGTTGATATCACTTGTGAACTTGAATTATCTCCCCAAGCAACGCTCTCGAGGTAGGCTTCACCCAGAGTAGGAAGGCTCACATCCTGATATGGGTTTGACTCAATTGTCCAGTTTTCAAAATCAATTGAACACCTCAGGGCTTTTCCCGCCCCCCCGTGTTGAGACACCAAAGCTTGAGAAACTTCCGTAGCAAGTGGGAGCGACTCTACGATGTCCTGCATCGTCGTTTCCAGCATGCAATCCAGTGTTGACAATAACCCGACAAGAAAATAAGTATCCTTGTTTTGATCCTGTGATAGATCAGCGAGTCGTTCACACATTTTAGCCCGAATAAACGCTACCCTAATGTATTCGCTTGGTTTTTCTGTCAAGGCGGACAATGCAATTAGACTTGCCCAACGTTTCATTTCATTAAATCCCAAATATACAATGGCTCTTTTAATAGAATCGATTTTTTCCGGCAAAGCAAAAGCAGCGGAATTGATATACCGCAAAAGCTTATAGCTCAATCCGGTGTCTCTTGAAATAATTGAAACCAACTCATCGGGCTCAATATCAGATTTGTTAATTTCCGCCAACAATTGAGCACTAGACCAATTAGGAATCTCGGCCCGTTTGCCGCAGACAATACTCGGTTTGCTCAAAAAATAACCTTGAAAATAATCAAACCCCAAATCCCTGAATTCCTGATACTCAGCTTCGGTCTCAACCTTTTCTGCCAGGAGTTTTACAGGATAAGCCTTAAGCTGCTTGACGTGTTCACGAATCGCTTCGTTGTCCAGAGATAGGACATCTATCTTGATCACATCAGAATGTTTCAGCAACGGAG
>CAZZET010000071.1:0-18981 GCA_964653275.1 uncultured Methylococcales bacterium | reverse complement strand
TATATCCCGCGGTAATAGATACTTCGGGGTATAGGGAAAGTTTTAAACTAAAAGCAGGTTATTTTTAAGGTTCAAGCTAGCGGGGTGGGATTCAGGAGTATTTTGTAGCGTTCATTATGGTTAACATATTAACGGCCCCAATTGGGACGTAAAGGACCCGATTCTGTATCGAGGCCGTGTTTAGATTTAACTGCCAATACTTGGTTGACATTGAGGTGATTCCAGGCGAAACGAATCGATGCGCCCGCTAAATAGAGTTTCCAAACACGGGTGCGTCCTAACGAAGATGCGGCGACAGCTTGTTCCCAGTTGGTTTCAAGGTTATTGACCCAATGGCGCAACGTTAGTACATAATGTTCGCGTAAGTTTTCCATGTGTTTCGCTTCAAAGCCGGCTTGTTGAATCGCAGAAATTACTTTTCCAATTTCTATGGCCTCACCATCAGGAAATACATAGCGGTCTACAAAACCAGATTGCGGTGTGCGTTCTTGGATTAGTGCCCGTCTGCTGATCGCGTGATTCAATAAACGACCTCCATCTCGCGTGAGCGAGAAGACCTTCGCAAAATATTGGCTTCGTTTAGAAAGTCCCGCATGTTCGAACATACCAATGGAACATATGGCATCGAAGGGGGCATCGGTTAAGTCGCGGTAATCCTGTTTTCTAACGTCTACTTGTTTTTCCAATCCGGTCTTCATTATTCGCTTACGTGCGTATTCTACCTGCCGATCCGCAATTGTAATTGCTACCACCTTAGCACCATATTCTTTAGCTGCGTATTCCGCCATACCCCCCCAACCACATCCAATATCCAAAAACCGATCTCCAGGTTGAAGGTTGAGCTTTCGGCAAATCAAATCATATTTGTTGATTTGTGCCTGTTCGAGATTGTCTGATTCGGAATTAAATACCGCGCAAGAGTAGGTCATGGAAGGGCCTAAAATACAGCGGTAGAAGTCATTTGAAACATCGTAATGATGAGAAACTGCCACAAGGTCACGTTCTTTTGAATGTAGTAAGCCTTTTTTCCTGGTAAGTTCTTCCTTCGGAATTGGAAGCAGACGCAAATTTGCTAAGCCTAAAATTCGAAGCGCCATCAATATCTGTCGTGGTTTTAATTTGACCTGTGGTAAACGCGCATTGAGATTGATAAATTCGTAAATGTCACCTTCAATATCTACGTCTCCTGCTATATAGGAACGGGCAAAGCCTAATTCTCCTGGACGGGTAACGACCCGTCGTAATGCGTCAATGGAATGGATGACTAAGCTAGCTGGTGGGTTTTCTGGCCCCATGTGGGTACCATCGTATGCTCGTATTCCAACAGGGATATCAGTCCCCAACATATCTTCAAGCAAGTCTTGAATTTTCATTATGGTTATTGTGCTTGATTAGCGGCTATAAGGTTAGTGTTAGTAAAAAATAATGGTCATTAGCCAATTTAGGTAGACTATCGCATTTTCCATGTGTATTGCCAAATTGTAACTTTTGTCTTACGGCATGACCTCATATTTGCTAGTGAATTAGTGCGCATCGGCAAGGATTTCAAAAGGATGTGGGTGAAAACGTCCGGGTGAATTGCGAGAAGTCCTGTCCTAGGTAAAAAATATTTGATCTAAATCAAGATGTTTACGTGCTTACCATTATATAAAAGCATGATATTAGTTTATCTAAAGAACGGGTCAATAGGTTTTTAAGCATTGAGGAAATGAGGTGGAATTATGAAATTAAATGTAAAAGCTTTTGCACTCACGTGTGGCATTATTTGGGGACTTGGTCTGTTTGTCGGTACTTGGTGGATCATTGCTTTTGATGGCATCACAGGAGAGGTTACACTCTTGGGGCAATTCTATCGTGGCTATAACATAAGTCCTCTGGGTAGTCTTGTGGGTTTGATTTGGGCTTTTCCTGATGGCTTGATTGGCGGAGCGTTATTTGCGTGGTTCTACAATTTAATATCCGCGCGTATTTCGATTCAAGAAACATGAATGCCTCCTGCAAATTCAAGCACTATAGCCAATTAAAAAATGGCGTGGTTTGGCGGGAGGATTCTAGCGTTACAATTGGAAAAGTATAAACCAAAGGGGTCGGTCTCGATTGGTCGTAACAGATTGATAAATATCTACTATTAAAAAGCAATAGGTCTTTCTCTGCTACATCATTGATCCACATTCCACGGTTGCTTTTCCACGTCCGATAGATCCCGGCTACCATGGATAACGGTGATAATGGAAACGGCGTCGGACTGTGCCAGATAGATGATGTGATAGCCCTGAAATATCAACTCTCAAACATCGTTTCTTTCTTCGGCTTCCGGTACTCGTCATCCCAATTCCGGGAAATCCTCTAGTTTTTTAGCGGCCTCGAAGATGCGTTCAATGATTTGCCGGATCGAAGGGGTCGGTCTCGATAGGTCATAATAGATTGATAAACATCTGCTATTAGTTAAAGCGATAACAGCTATTTTAGCTCGGTAGGGTACATTCCATACACCACAAGCACAGAATCAAACTTTCTGTTCTTTCTGAAAAAAGGTAACAGCTTTATTTTCCCAAAAAGTCTTCTGCTGCAATCCCTGCCTGCTTCAAAATGGCCCTGAGCGTACCTTCCGGCATATCACCGGAGTGGTTGGGAATGGTTGGTTTCCGGGTTATACCAGATTTCATGGCTTCCGGCGGCCTGCCGGTCGAATAGAAATCCCAAGGCTTTCAGCCGCTTGATAATCTGCCGATATTTAAATCCGGCCAACCGGCCCATCAGTGACCTACAATCAGTGGATAATCAAAAGAATCCGTTGTTTTAGCGAGGGTTGTTTGTTGTCGCCTTTCTTCCTGAGCATCCAATAGTTTTTTTGCGACATCTCGGGCAATCTCCAGCGTTTCAGTAATTGTTCGGCCTTGGGCTACCAAACCCGGTATATCCTCAGATGTTGCTAGATAAACGCCTTCCGGTAACTTCTCAATATGCAAATTGACGATCTGTTCCATAGCTAACCCCTTTCCTCCACAGGCTGAGATGGATTGACTTGTTGTTTGAGTTGCTCGACTTCGATAAACGTATCAATGAGCTGCAAAATTTGTTTTCTCGGTTTCGGCCCCAAGGTTTCGATTTTTTTGATCCGTCTTTCTAACCGGCTGCCAGCCGGTGTCGCCTGAGATGGCTTGATACCGAGCAACTCATCCGCACTAATCGTTAAGGCCTTCACCAAATCCACCAGCATGTTGGCTGGTGGATGCTGACTTTCTGATTCGTAATAAGCAATCATCCGCCGTGTTGCACCGATTTCATCGGCTAATTGCTGTTGGGTATAACCAGCGGCTTTTCTAAGCACTCCCAATCGTTTCCCGAAATTACTCAATTGTTCGTTCATTTTCTTGGACATCCACATCTTCCTGTGTTGCATATACCCGAGATTTTATACCCAGTTTTCGTTCATCATGGTTACACGGATATCGTTCTTTGTTTACAATATCCATTAATCGTATATATTGCTATTATGGAAATCAACGGTGACTTTTGTTCAAATCAGCCTTGACAACATTTTGGAGGACACCTGAATGTTACATATTCCTGAATCTGCGATTGAACACCTAAAACAAACCACCGACCCGGTATTTTATCCAGCGCGGTATTTTTAATCGCATCAGTTATCCTATAGGTAATGGATTAACTTTCTGAGCACTTTGATCAAGGTTTGGGAAAACAATTATAACGCGCAACCCGGGATTATTACTCTCCAATTTAAGATCCAGATTATGCAAGCTCGCAACTGCGTATACCAGACTTAAACCCAATCCATTTCCAGGGCTACTGCGGCTGGATTCCAAGCGATAGAAACGCTGGAATACCTTATTTCGCTCCGCCCAAGGAATCCCTGGTCCCGAATCTGCAATCACCAACTTTACCCGACCCTGCTCAGATGTAATACGAACCTCAATATTGCCATTTCCAGGCGTATACTTTATAGAATTATCAAGTATATTAGCGATCGTTTGCGAGAGTAATTCCCGGTCAACCTGAACCTTTGCTCCTGGCGACAAGAATACATCCAGCTGCTGATTCTTCTCTTCCACCAACGGCTCATAAAAGTCAACCACATTACGGACCAAATCGGCAAGTTCCACAAACGTAAAATGCTCCACTCGGTTTTTGGATTCGATCCGTGCGATACGCAGTAATGCGTTAAATGTAACCAACAAGTCATCAGCTTCCTGAATAGCCCGCTCGATACATTCACTATCTCCACCGGCTCTCGCAGTTTCCTGGAGCACTTCGTCCAAATGATTTCTAAGCCGTGCCAATGGTGTCCTCAAATCATGTGCAATATTATCCGAAACCTGTCGCACACCCTCCATTAACATTTCTATGCGATCGAGCATGTGGTTTAGGTTTTCGGATAATTGGTCGAAATCATCGCCAGTATGGTTAGTCGGAATACGTCGCGACAAATCGCCATTCATGATTTCGTTGCTGGTTTGGTTTATCGCTTCAATTCGCCTGATCAAGCTACCCGTCATCGCTAGGCCACCTACCAATGCCAGTACGGCAGCGAAAGCCAGGCTAGAAATTAGCGTTTTGGCGATAGCCCGTTTGCTCATTTCCAGATCGTGTAAGTCACGCCCCACCAACAAATGAAATCCCCCAATCAAGCGGAATGGACGGGCACGCGCTTTGTGAATCGCGTCTTCACCCCAGCCCTTATCTTCAAGCCGAAAATTCAGCCATCCATCTGAGGTTTCGGATGCATCTGGCCAACGACTCAGATTACCCACCAATACATTGAAGTGCTGATCCGCGAGCAAAATTAATCCTGAACCGGTCGGCTTCCGAGCAATTCGCTCCTTAATAAGTCGAGTTAATCCGGTTAATCCATTTACTTTATAGCGTTCTTTAAGCCCAGCGATTTCAGCCTCGATGGTCGCATCGGTCTGCTCGGCCATATAATTTGCGGTATAAAAAAAAATAAACGCCAATAGCAGCAAAGCAGAAAGCGTAAACAAGCTCACAGAGACTATTGTCAAAAGTAACGTAGAACTTCTAAATAAACTAATTCGCCGCACGGAGACAGTACCCAGCACCACGTATAGTATGTAATAGCGGCTTGTCGAAATCTTTGTCAATCTTGCTACGTAACCGACTGATATGTACGTCGATGACATTGGTCTGTGGATCGAAATGATAATCCCAGACATTTTCCAAAAGCATAGTTCGTGTAACCACCTGACCGGTATGCCGCATAAGATATTCCAACAGTCGGAGTTCACGCGGTTGCAAATCAAGTACCTTTCCGTCTCGCTTCACCTTGCGGGACAATAGATCGATTTCCAAACTACCAACCTGCAAAACCGTTTGGACAGTATCCGAATCGGAGCGGCGGTTTAATGCGTCCAAACGTGCCATCAATTCGGAAAACGCAAAGGGTTTAACCAAATAGTCATCGCTCCCTGCACGAAGCCCTTGTACCCTATCATCAACTTCCCCAAGAGCACTGAGAATTATCACGGGAGTATGTTTGTTCGCAGCACGCAGCGCTTTAATCACAGACAAACCGTCCAACTTTGGCAACATACGGTCAACAACGATGGCTTCGTAATCAATTTCCAACGCCATGAATAGGCCATCCTGACCATCTCCGGAATGATCCACGACATGGCCGCCCTCTCTAAGCCCTTTACAGAGATAAGACGCTGTTTGACTGTCATCCTCAATGATCAGTATTCGCATTGCAGTAGTAGGAACATTCTAAACACAAAGATTGCTTTTGATAGGGTCAGTTTATAACAAAACACAGCCTATAAATCTGTCCGATATAAAAGATTAAAAAAATGTAATGCTGCGTTAAGGCTGGCGAAAGCATGACCAGAATAAGATTACCGTCAAGATTCGTTTTAACCCTAACGATTTACGAAATATTTTCGCCATAAGGAGACAAAAAATGACTGTTCAATACCATAGCGTATCCAACAACGTAGAACCTGTAAAAGTTGCCGATAATCGGCTGCTGAAAAAGACTGTAATCACGACCTCAACGATCCTGGTCGCTGCCGTAATTGCAACACTGTCGGCAACCTCACCAGCCGTCGGAAAATCAATACCACCGCAGGCCTCGTCCATTTCAGTCCAACAGACAGCCGGCAGTATAGCGGATTTGATTGAAGCTGTTAAACCAGCGGTTGTCAACATATCGGTTACTGGCAAAGCCGCCGGACAAATAAACTACCGCTCACGCGTACCAGACTTCCCCTCTGGAACACCCTATGATGAATTTTTTCGTCACCATTTCGGCCAGGGTCCGACAAACCGATACCCGACTCCAGATTTCAAGGCGGCCGGATCAGGTTTTATCATCACCCCGGATGGACTTGTTGTTACCAATAACCACGTCGTTCGAAACGCCGATAAAGTCACGATTACCTTAGACAACGGTAAACAATATTCGGCTAAGGTCTTGGGCACAGACCCAAAAACAGATCTTGCATTATTGAAAATAAAAAGTTCGGATACTTTTGCTTACGTAAGTTTTGGTAAGTCGGACAAAGCACGTGTTGGCGATCAGATCCTGGCTATTGGTAACCCTTTCGGCCTCGGCAATACCGCGACTACTGGAATTATCTCGGCACGTGGTCGCGATATTGAGTCGGGTCCGTTCGATGATTTTATTCAAATTGACGCACCAATAAACCAAGGAAATTCCGGTGGACCTCTATTCGATTTGAATGGCAATGTTGTCGGTATCAATACAGCGATTTATTCACCGAATGGTGGAAACGTCGGAATCGGATTTGCGATACCGTCAACACAGGCAGAGTCTGTTATCAACCAACTACGCACAGCTGGACATGTCGAGAGAAGTTGGTTAGGTGTACAAATACAGCCGCTAACGAGCGAACTTGCTGACAGTCTGGGACTTTCCAACGCCAAAGGCGCTGTGATAGTGAGTGTCGTTTCTGAAAGTCCGGCAAAGCGCGCAGGTTTGAAAGTTGGCGATGTTATTACAAGTTTTAATGGCCAGAAAATTGTTAAACCTAAAGATTTGAGCCGTGTTGTAGCGAATGCAGCACCAGACCAAAAATATTCTGTACAGATATGGAGAAAGGGCAACCACCGAAAGTTGACCGTGGTAACTGATGAATCGCCGCAGCAGCAACACGCAGCAGTAACTCCTGAAACCCATGGAACCGAGCGTGGCAAACTAGGTTTGGCACTGGTTCCCCTTACCCCGCAAACTAGACAACAATATCGATTGGGCAACGATTTAGATAATGGGGTTGTTATCGCGGATGTTGCAAACGGTAGCCCGGCTCAACAAACAGGATTAAAACCTGGTGATGTAATCGTTCAGGTCGGTGAAAAAGATGTATCGTCCCCGGAAGAAGTAATCAAAGTTTTTAACCAAACCAAAACCGAAGACCAGGAAAAAGTTTTGTTACTGGTAACACGTGGCGACAGTTCTCGATTTGTCATTCTAAAAATTGGATAACCCTTTTGTAAGTGCAGCTTACTCCTATGCAATGGATTGCTTTTTCAACCGGCGCCGATCAAGAATCTGCGCCGGTTTTTTTTTGGAGTAGCTATTCAATTCACCATGAACGGGTAATGTGTCAGTTGGTGAATTTACGCTTTTGACAGTAGCCGATATGCGCCTAGAGCAAAGTTTTTTTACATACGTTGAAACATGGCATTTGTATGTAATCAACCCAAGGCACTATTAAGTTACACGCTTTTCTTTTTAAACAAAAACGGAGACCTGAATTAGTGTCCGATATCCTTCAATTTATTTCCGAACAACTCCCAACGGGAGTGCGTTGGTTTTTTTTAAAGCCTGTTTTTTTCTTTGTATACTCTGTTTTCGCTCGTTTTCAGTTTGGCGTAATCTTTCAAGACGATTAACATAGCGAAGTTTAGAACGTTTAGCTTTGATTCGATTTTGCTGTTTGACGTTTAGTTCTTTTTTTCCGATATTAAAATATTGCACCAAAGGAATCTCACTTGGACAAACATTATTACAAAGGCCACATTCAACGCAATCCATAAGGTTATATTCATCCTCTTGATCCAATGCACCGGTGCAGCATTGCTGATAAAGCTCTTGGGGCAAAAGATTTTTGGGACAAACGGTTACGCAATCTCCACAGCGGATACACGGCATGATCGGTTTTAACCCTTGCCAAAGGTCAACAGTTTCCTCGCTCGATTTCATCACTATGCAATCGACAGGACAGGGCTCAATACAAAGTTCACAGCCAGTACATTCGGTTTGAATTACCGTATGCATCATTTTAGACGCACCTAGAATAGCGTCTACTGGGCACGCGTCTACGCAAAGCGTACACCCTATACACTCTTCTTCCACTATAAAGGCAATAGCTTCCGGTTTTTGGATACCATATTCAGCATTGAGTGGTTTAGGATCGATTCCCAACAATTCGGCCAATGCTGCCACTGTATTCTCACCCCCTGGCGGACACTGATTAATATCCGCTTTGTTATCGGCGATCGCTTCCGCATACGGACGGCAACCAGGGTAACTGCATTGTCCACATTGAGTTTGGGGAAGCACTGAATCCAACGCATCGGCTAACGGGTTTCCTTGTATTTGAAATCGGTTTGAAGCAAACCCGAGAAGCAGGCCCAACATTGCAAACAGCAGGCTGGCAAGAAAGATCTCAAGCATCTTCTTAGCTATACGAAACGATTAAACTACTACAATTACGTTGTTTAGGTTTCCTATTCACAATACACAAAAAACCCCACATATGGCTAGGATACCTGCCGTACAACATAGAAAATAGAGGCATAAAAACGCGAAGCTGGTAACTTATTCTTCGCAATATACCTTAGGTTTTAATTAAGCCAGTAAAGCCCATAAATGCCATGGACATCAAGCCAGCAGTGATAAGACCAATGGGTGTTCCCTGGAAAGGCTTTGGTACATCGGCAGCTTCGATTTTTTCTCTGATTCCAGCAAAAAGTACAAGCACAAGCGTAAAACCCATCGCTGCGCCAAATCCATAAATTAACGATTCGACAAAACCATGTCGCGCCTGGACATTGAGCAATGCCACACCAAGTACTGCACAATTAGTCGTAATCAGCGGCAAAAACATTCCAAGCACCTGGTAAAGCAAAGGACTGGTTTTATGAACCACCATTTCCGTAAACTGGACTACCGAGGCAATGACCACTATAAAAGCTATGATCCGAAGATACTCTAAACCTAAGGGATTGAGTAGGAAGTGGTTGACCAGATAACTACCCATGGAGGACAAGGTCAACACAAAGATTGTCGCAAACCCCATCCCCAAAGCCGTTCCTTGATTGCGGGATACACCCAAAAACGGGCACAACCCAAGGAAATTAACCAGAACGAAGTTATTGACCAAAACGGTGCTAATAAGGATAAAAAAGTATTCTTTCAAAACTCAAATCATCCCCAGTAAAACCAACCCAACTTTGAACTAATTGTAATTCACTTCCTCTATCACTAACGAACGATCTCGTGTAGGCAAACATACATCTTACCCAGGCCACATGCATTAAAACTGCTTCCTAGGAGGCTGTCCGAGAATAGGAACCGTAGCGAGGGAAAGACGGTTTGAGCGTGATTTTTTCATTATTTGAGGCGAATACTTGCAGTATTTAACGAAAATAATGGGAAAATCAGGCCAAATCCAACTTTTCCGCGGTAGGTTCTCTATTCTCGGACAGCCTCCTAGTTTCTTTGAATTCCGTTTGCTACCTCACTGGGCATTCACTATTTAGAATCAACTACCCGATGCTACGCTTGTCATTTCGCTTTGCAACTGGAATGTGATTGGCGAAGAATAATCGATGTCACGTTCGTCTAGTAGACCCGGAAGTTCAACGTTTAACCGCCCAACCAGAGCTTCTGTCGTTGTCGCTTCAACCTCCAAACCCGGAATGCTGTCGATCGTTGCAATCCATGCTTTTTTCTGGTCATCCCAATTGGCTTGTACAAAAAACTCTGGTGGCTCTGTAGTATTGACGGCTTCCGGTTCAGACTGGATATCTGGATTTACCCCTCCTCGACTTATCCAAGCTACCCAGAAGATTAAAAGTGCAACCAAACCGACGACTCCAAGGGGTAAAGCATCCGGCTCAGCGGACACAGGTTGGTTAGATACTTTTGCAGATATCGAATTCGATGACATATCCCAGGCGCCACCTTTACCGTATAACTCCCTTGTTGTCTGCCTCGATTTATTGGATTCCAGAGTAGACACCTTAATATCTTTATTCTCGGACTGCTTTACTGAACCCCCACCAAGTTGTTCGATTAATTTACTATCCTGGTAAATCACATAGGGAACAAAGTTTTCCCCTGGATACTTCGGTGTATCCTCAGCCTTTACAGAAACATTGAAAATAATAGCAAACACTAAAAACGGGGTAACTTTGAAAATATTTTTCATTTTTTCTCTCTTTTTTTTTCAGAATCGAAAAGATAAAAATTACCTCGGCGGTTAAGATCCAGACAACAAAATAACAAATTATTTATTCAACAAATCTTTGAGGTTTGCGAAAGGATTGAAAGTAGCATCAGGTTTTTTTTCCGAATTCTGTCCCGGAGTCATCATTTCTATTTTATCCACGTACCGCGCGTGTTCATTATCATGGCAATAAAGACACAATAGCTCCCAGTTACTGCCGTCGGATGGATTGTTGTCGTGGTTGTGATCTTTATGGTGAACGGTGAGTTCATGAAGGTTTTTGTGGGTAAACTCACGGCTACATCGCCCACAGATCCACGGATAAAGTTTTAGCGCTTGTTCTCTATAGCCTTTATCACGCTCATCTCGATTACTGCGTGCATCGGCAACAACCCGATCTAATTTATTTGTACTTTGGGCTCCTTTCTTCATCTGAATATTTTCCCCAATTAAGAGCATTAGGAATTCTAACACTCCATCCAATCTTAGAACAGACTACACATCTTGTATTAATAATTCACGACCACGTAAAGGTGTTTCAAAATGCCTTTATTATGTTTAAAAACAAAGAAATGTTACGACTCATAGATACCAAACGGCACACCAACCTCTCCATCTACCCAAGGCTTGTATTTATTCATAACACTATTAAATAGCTCACCTCGCTCGAATTTATCCAACCATGCGTTCAGCGCAATATACGATGATGATTGAAACCACGATAAATCCACCTTGGAGAATTGACGGATAAAAGGGAAAATAGCCACATCAACCAAAGATAATTGGTCGCCCAATAAATATTGTGAACTACCCAAACAGGCTTCTAAAACACCTAAAAAATTTTCCCCACACTCGCGATAATACTCTGAAGGATGTTCGGGAAATCGTATCGAATATTTGTATCGATCCAAATACACTTTGAACTGGCAATCATTCATTTCGATTAATTTTTGAGCTTCGCGGCTAATCAAACCATCGGAAGCGATCCATTTATCAGGATCATATTGGCCCAGCGACCAAATCATCACATCGAGACTTTCATCAAGAACACTCTGGTCTGGTAGTAACAAAACGGGAACTGTCCCTTTCGGAGAAACTGCCAATAACGCCTCTGGCTTATCACGTAGTGAAATTTCCCGTAACTCCACATGGATCCCAGCATAGGCAATAGCCATACGAGCCCGTATCGCATACGGACATCGCCTAAAGCTATACAGTATTGGTAATGACCTAGCCAGTTTTTTTGCGTTCACGAGCCAGTTCAATCTGCCGTTGTCGCTCACTAAAGCGGCTGCGCTGGTCGTCGGTAAGGGACTCTATACAATGAGGACAACTAATACCTTCACTGTAACTGGACGACAATAAATCTTCCTTAGAAAGCGGACGTCGACAAGCGTAACACTGCCGATAGGAACCCGGTTTCAAGCTATGATCAACGGCAACCCTATCATCAAAGACAAAACATTCACCATGCCACAAACTCTGTTGTTCCGGTACCTTTTCAAGATATTTCAGAATACCTCCTTGAAGGTGATAAACCTTATCAAATCCCCGATCAAGCATAAAAGACGTTGCTTTTTCACAGCGTATTCCACCCGTACAGAACATGGCGACTTTTTTATGTTTTTTGGGATTAAGATTGTGTTCTACATAAGCAGGAAATTCCCGAAACGTATCTGTTTTAGGGCTAACCGCACCCTCGAATGAACCAATACCCACTTCGTAATCATTTCGTGCATCCACAAGCAAAACATCAGGTTCGCTGATTAAGGAATTCCAGTCTTCTGGTGGGACATAAGCTCCCACTCGATCAGCCGGGTTTACACCTGGTTGTCCCATGCTGACAATCTCGTTCTTCAATCTTACCTTCATACGCCGAAATGGAAAATTATCGGCAACAGATTCTTTGGTAATCAGGTCGGTAAAACGACTGTCTTGCTTTAATTTATTCAATACAGCGTCGATTCCTTCGCGCGACCCTGCAAGGGTTCCGTTGATCCCTTCTTTTGCCAACAGAATGGTTCCCTTCAACCCTGCATTCAAACAATCTTCGAGCAATGGCAATTGGCGTTTTTGAAAATCCGGTAGTGGAATAAATTTATAGAATGTTACGATAACGATATTGTTCATACGACGTATTATATCGCGCGATTTAGGAATAAAACGAGCCGGTGGTAGTGCAAGCTTGGGTACCTTGACACTGAACACCTTAATCGCTCCTATCAACGGTCGCTATATTCAGATAACCTCTAAGAGGGATTTATTAGGGAGCTAATTCAACCATCAACATGGTGACATCATCACGCCCAATGGGCCCACCTACATACCGACGAATCCCTTCAAGTATCATGTTTTGAGTGCAAATTGGAGACAAGTTTGATTTTTCCTGTAAATCCGATTTCAAACGCTCGATGCCGTATTGGATGCCTTGAGGATTAGCTGCTTCAATCAATCCATCGGTATAGAAAAGCAAACGATCATTCTCGTTAAGGGAAATCAATTCTTGAGTATAAATTGCTTCGGGAATTATACCCAGTGGCGTATTGAATATTGACCCGTGTGTTTCCGGTTTATTCACATTGAGTTCCTGCCAGCTGGATCTTGTTGTTCTTTTCACCAAAATAGGATGATGGCCCGCATAGCTGAAACAAAATTCCCCGTTGGGTTTATAGTAAGAAGCCACAACAGCGGTTGTTATTGCCGATATCCCCTTCTCGATGGCTATTCTATTTATCTCAGCCAATAGCACGCCGTTACCAACCATATTCATATTTCTAATCAACGCATCATAGATAAACTGACTCATCTGGCTCACATCTTCGCCATGGCCAACAACATCCGCTATAACAACCCGGGTCAGTAAATCGCTGTCACAAACACTGAGATAATAAATATCTCCTCCCTTTGCACCACTTGCAGATGAAGAATAAAGTGCCGCGTTCAAACCGGAGGTGGAAACCCTAGCTTC
Source organism: uncultured Methylococcales bacterium (assembly GCA_964653275.1). Classification (GTDB taxonomy): domain Bacteria; phylum Pseudomonadota; class Gammaproteobacteria; order Methylococcales. The sequence goes on along the minus strand of CAZZET010000071.1, from coordinate 5,562 downwards.
ACAATTAGCTATTCCACCCCAAACTTCAGAGCACTCAATGCGATGTGTAATAACTTTGGTCACCCTAATAATAAGTTTAAAAAAGTTGCAGTCTACCGGGGGAATAGAATTTTGGTAAATTTAATGGACAATCCATCGCCTGGGGAATTGGATCGAGATTCATCGCAATACTCAGATTAAGCCGCTTGCTGCTGCAGCAAAAAATCCAGCGACTGGCAATGTAATCAGCCATGCGAAGAGGATCGTACGCAATGCATCACCTTGGTCAGGCACAGTTTTATCCGTTAATCGAATACCAAACAAGCTACCTATACTGACATGGGTAGTGGAGACTGGAATCCCTAGTGGCGAAGCAGCCAACACCAACAATGAAGTCCCGGTATTCGCTGCCAACCCCGATGCGGGAGCGATCGGTACCACCTTATGAGCTAATACCTGTAAGACGTGATATCCATTCCACAAGCCGCCCGCAGCCATCACCAGGGTGACGGCTAGGGTTGCACCAATAACAGTATCCTGATGATCAAAAGGGGTTAATTCAGGCATTATACCAAACGCCATTATAAGGATAGCGGCGATTTTTGGAACATCGTTTAGACCCCGTGCGAAACTAATCGCACCCCCACTCAACCAGTGCAAAGCTTCCCAAAGATGCGGTAAACGACGGTAATACTTGCCGTGGGTTTTCTCGGTTACGCAGCGGTAAGGATTAACCTGCCATGCGGGCTCATTACAATCAATTTGTCTCAATGGAACACGGCTTGTCATAAAGCGTGACAGGGAAAGTATTCCTGTACAAATAAAAACGGCAATGAGAGGGCTCAACAGTAACGGTAGCAAAGCTTTTTTGGCAATCGCCGCGGTTCGCAGCCCTTCGGGTCCGACTTCGGCTAACGCGGCGCCCACCAAGGATCCCAATAATGCATGGGTTGTTGAGACAGGCCAACCCACTCGTGTCGCTATTACTAGCCAAAGGCAGGCTCCGACCATCGTACTCCCTAGGAAGTCATAGGATATTGGAAAATCTGACACAAGAAAGGCTCTACTGAAAGTTTTTACGAGTGCTGCTCCCCAGGTAACAGCGGTAAGTCCTCCTAGCGCTGTACAGACAGTGCCCCAAATCAACGCTTTCTTCGCACTGGTTGTTCCACTTCCCATCAATGTAGCGACGCCTTTCGACATATCATTGGCTCCATTGGCCCAGGCTAACAATAGCACCAGGCAGACTACCATAATTAATGACGTTTCCACTTAATTTACTCCTCGTGTCCCACTAGTTCGGATAATCCATGTCTGCTTTATCAACCGTTTTGAGTTTACTCTCAGGCGAAAAACCAGTTAGTCATTTCGTTAAAAGTGATTGCAAGCCAATTCCAAATATCAGTACTATGAATAATCAAGAGTTCTGACGTGTATCCTGGGGTGAATAGCCGAAATACCGCTTAAACGCCCTACTGTAAGACTCGGCGGAAGCATATCCTACATTTTCGGCTACCTCGGTAATTGAATTACTGCTGTTTCTCAGTAGCAAAAGAGATTTATGCATGCGCCAAGCGGTTAGATACGATATGGGTGACTCTCCAACCAGTCGAGTAAACTTTTCCATAAAAGCCGATCTTGATAGATAGACTTCGCTAGCCAACAACTCTACACTGAGATTTTCCGCGTAACGTTCGTGTATGAGCTGTAATGCTTTGCTAATTTTCAAATCGTGTAAAGCGGCCCAAAAACCTTGTGGGTAGTCTATATGTGCCACATGATTCCGAATTATCTGTAGAAACAATATTTCAATCAAACGATCGACGACCACATCCATATACGGTTTCTCGATACTCGATTCAAATTCAAACTGTGCAATAATCCCAGGCAGCCATTTAGAGTTTTCTGGTGATCGGTAGCTTAACTTGATGAATCCCGGTAAGTGATTGATGAGTGAGTGAACAAAGGGTCGGTCAAAGCGAATCAAACCACACAACAAATGAACCGATGGACCGGTAGCTTGAAACCCGGGACGACCTTCCTCCATACTTTTGCAAAATAGCTCGCTAGGCAACCGCGGGCTTTCAACGCAGTCTGCAATCCAATGTTCCACACCATCAGGCAACAAAATTACATCTCCGTGTTTTAATCGAACCGGGCCATTCATCGTTGTCGACTGGACCATACATTCTCCATACAACACGATATGAATCTTGGGTTCTTTACTATTGGGCAATATTAGCCCCCAAGGCGCATTTAACTCTGAATGGAAAAATAAAGAACCATCCACGCGGATAGTACGGAGAACGTCATTTATTATTTCCAATGTATTGCCTCCTTTTTTTTCCAAAATTCTATCACCACTCCTGTTGCTTTAATCAAAGTCTGGATTATTAGATAGATTTTGTGGACGATTGAACTTAATGTCTTAATTAGACCGTTGGTATCTTAATGACCATAGATTTCGGTGCCAACTATTTGCACCCAAAATTTAGGATAGAATTCCGAAACCAAACACCGCCAGTGGATGAAATAAAAAACATTTTGTTACGGTCAAGTTTAAGTACTAAAGCCACCCTACAGAAAAGTAACCATGAACAGGATCACGCATAGACACTTTTTAGCTTTTATAACATCAGTGACGTTATTGTTAATCTCTGTTCCAGGGTATGCGACGAACACGCAAATTTGGAATCAAAACAACGAATCTAATCTAGCAACTATTGATCACCAACCCTGGCAAAATATTTTGGATAATTATCTGCAATCAGATAACCCCTCAGGCGTGAATCGATTTCGCTATAACCAGGTAAGCGTTGATGATAAAAACAAACTGAAAACTTACCTAGACCAACTTCAAGCGACCGATCCCAGAGCATACAGACGATCAGAACAGATGGCTTATTGGATCAACCTTTACAACGCATTGACAATCGATCTCATACTCGAAAACTATCCAATCAAAAGCATTAAGAAAATTGGAAAAGGATTATTTAGCTTTGGACCGTGGAACGATGATGTTGCTCATATTGCGGGTAATAAACTGACCTTAAACGATATTGAGCATAAGATCCTTCGGCCTCTTTGGAAGGATCCAAGAATCCACTATGCAGTGAATTGCGCCAGTTACGGATGTCCGAATCTCGCTGCAATGGCTTTTACCACCGACAATATTGATTCACTTTTGAATCAAAGCGCCCGCGATTATGTGAATCATCCGCGAGGTGTCCGATTCGAAAATGGTAACCTCATCGTTTCCAGTATTTACCACTGGTATTCAGAAGATTTCGGTGGCAACAATCAAAAGCTCATCGAACATCTACAGCAATATGCCGAACCCAAATTGGGTCAAAGGTTAAACCAATATCAGGGCACCATCGATCATCAGTATGATTGGAGCCTAAACGAAGCACGATAATCTTGTTCAAACCTATCAAGGATAGCTCAATGACAAAAGGTAAAACCCTACTCTTCATCATCATCCTCTTATTAGCAGGTAGTTTTTTCCTGTTTGATCTGGGGCAATATCTCACGCTTGAATTTTTTAAATCCCAGCAAGCTAAGATCGACTTATATTATAAGTCTCACCCCGGCCGGACGATGCTGATTTATTTTGTCATTTATATCGTGGTCACAGCATTGTCTTTACCCGGTGCAGCGCTGATGACTCTGGTTGGAGGCGCCATTTTCGGCCTTATCACCGGCACACTCCTTGTGTCATTCGCGAGCAGTATTGGCGCAACTCTGGCATTTCTTGCCTCACGATTTCTGCTCCGCGATACGGTGCAGAGTAAGTTTGGTGGACATTTGAACGCGATTAACACCGGGGTGGAAAAAGATGGCGGGTTTTATCTGTTTACATTGCGGTTAGTTCCAGCTTTCCCGTTTTTTGTGATCAATCTTGTTATGGGGCTGACGCCTATCCGTACACTGACGTTTTATCTGGTGAGTCAGCTTGGCATGTTGGCCGGCACCATAGTTTACGTTAATGCCGGTACCCAAATCGCCAAGATCGAGTCGTTGAGCGGTATTCTATCGCCCGGGTTAATTTTATCGTTTGCGGTGTTAGGTATTTTCCCCTTAATCGCCAAAAAAATTGTGTCCATGATCAGAGCGCGGAAAGTTTTGAGCCAGTACAAGAAACCCAAATCATTTGACTACAACTTGGTAGCTATCGGTGCAGGCTCTGCAGGGTTGGTTACAACGTATATCGCGGCCGCGGTCAAAGCAAAAGTCGCCTTGATCGAAAAAAACCAGATGGGGGGCGACTGCTTGAATACGGGCTGCGTACCATCCAAAGCCCTGATTCGTTCAGCTAAATTTCTAAGTCACGTTAAACGTGCTAAGGAATTCGGCATCAAATCCGCTAACGTTGATTTCGAATTTGCCGACATCATGGAACGGGTACAATCTATCATTCGGAAGGTAGAGCCCCATGATTCGATAGAACGCTATAGCCAACTGGGTGTTGACTGCATTCAAGGTGAAGCCAAAATTACCTCGCCCTATACCGTGGAGGTCAATGGTCAAACCCTAACCACACGCAACATTGTTATTGCTACCGGTGGACGTCCGTTTGTACCGTCCATCGAAGGAATTGACAAAGTTGGATATTTCACCTCGGATTCCATATGGGATCTTCGCAAATTGCCGAAACGTCTACTTGTTCTGGGTGGGGGGCCTATCGGTTGTGAACTGGCTCAAGCTTTCGCACGTATCGGCAGCCAGGTAACGCAAGTACAAAGGTCGTCCAGAATTCTGGTCCGTGAGGATCCAGAAATTTCCGCTTTGGTTATGGAACGCTTCAAATCCGAAGGGATTGATGTTCGTGTCGAACACAAGCCAATGAGATTTGTCATCGAAGATAACCGAAAGATAATGGTTTGCGAACGCCTCGGTGAACATAAAGGAGAAGAAATACGGATCGAATTCGACGAATTGCTGGTGGCTGTAGGACGGGCAGCCAATACTAAAGGCTTCGGTCTGGAAGAGCTCAACATTCCACTCACCCCAACCCATACCATCGAAACCAACCAGTACCTGCAAACACTTTTCCCCAATATCTACGCTTGTGGCGATGTGGCGGGACCCTATCAGTTCACCCATACTGCTGCTCATCAAGCCTGGTATGCATCGGTGAATGCCCTGTTTGGCGGATTCCGTAAATTTGCCGTGGATTATTCGGTCATTCCTTGGGCAACCTTCACCGACCCGGAAGTAGCGCGTGTTGGATTGAACGAAATGGAGGCTAAAGAAAAAGAAATTGCCTTCGAAGTCACCACTTATGAAATCGACGATTTGGATCGTGCCATTGCCGACAATGAAGCCCACGGAATCGTTAAAGTACTGACAGTGCCCGGAAAAGATCGGATTCTTGGTGTAACGATCGTCGGTGATCACGCCGGTGACTTGATCGCGGAATATGTAGCTGCCATGCGCCATAAGTTCGGACTCAATAAGATTCTCGGAACAATCCATATTTACCCAACTCTCGCCGAGGCTAATAAATATGTGGCGGGGAATTGGAAACGGGCTCACACACCACACACAGTTTTACAGTGGGTTGAGCGCTATCATGCGTGG
>CAZZET010000070.1:13797-19707 GCA_964653275.1 uncultured Methylococcales bacterium | reverse complement strand
TAGCGGTTAGCGTTCGAGCAGACCGTCAGCCGAAGGTGCCCATCGGTCCCGGATAGCTCACTTCATTGAGTTTTCCAGTATCAACGTCGTAGATGAATCCTCGTATCGTTGAGGCGTCAGGGCCAGTGGTGGGAATCCATGGATGATTCATGACCCTGGAAATCGAACGCCTAACATCCCAAGAGAGTCGTTCAGTTTGCTGCTCATTGCAGGGTGAATCGAGAGCCTCAAGCGGTCCTCGAAAGGCATGAAACTGGTCGGGCGTTGCAGAACTATTCTGGCAACTTGTGAAACTGCGTCCCGTTGCCTTTCCTAGCAGCTCCTCAGCCGCTGGATCACCTTCTAATCCAGCTTTAAGCAGGTCGTCGGTAAAAGCCAACATGCCACAGCGGGTGTGATGGATTAATATGATTTCATTCGTGTTGAGCAGGTGATGTGAGATAATCAGGCAGCGAATCGCATCGTCCGTCACGACGCCTCCAGCGTTACGGATGATGTGTGCGTCCCCAGTTTTCAAACCAAGCAAATCCTCTACATCAATCCGTGCATCCATGCAGGCAACAACTGCCACATGTCTGGCTGGATTGATCGGTTGCTTTCCGGGATGGGATGAATTATGCACCTGCTGACCGCTTGCATACTGTTTATTGTTTTCTAGAAGTGTATCTGTATTTATGTTGGCCATGATTTTCCTTAAATTGAGTTTAATTAACCAGCAACCAAGGTCTTCATGCTGGTTTCGAAGCACTTTTGATGGAGGATGGTTGTCTTACACTTGGATAAATATTTCAAAACTTGTATGTTATTTAATTTTTAAAAGGAAATAAACATGAAATTTGTTATTACATTGGTAACTGATGGTTGCTAAATATGGATGAATTAAAAAGCATGACTTTCAAACGGGCATTTTTTTGGTTTGAATGACCATTCCTAGATTTTGGCAATCTACTACCGAGTAGCGTAGTGGTGATTCAACATATCAATAAACCTCTCTCCTGTCCCCGATCATTGTCCTATAAATATCCCGGGTTTTGGGGCTGGACCCAAGGATTAAAATAACGTAAGCCGGAGGCGCATTCTTTTTTTTGGGGTGAACACTTTACTACCAAACTGTTCACTTTAAACCTCCGCTGTGGGTCGACAATTGCTAGTTGCTTAGCAGATCCAAATGACAGCTTTGAGTATGGTCAGAACATTCTTCCTAATTTCTCGGCTGGCTGGATATGGCCCAGAAGCGGTCAGATGTGATAGCAACTAATCATAAATTATTCGGAGACTTGAGCTGGGACTATAACTCGAACTAACAAAAATCCTTTCGCAGTGTTTCGAATAGACATAAAAACCCTATCACCAACCACGTACAAGTCAACAATACCAATTGTTAGTTTGACTATGTTTATACATTGACCAATGAGTAGATCGTTTGATCCAGAACAGCAATTTTGATTCTTGCTTGCTTTATTCCAGCAACATGGTAAATTTCTTGCGTTCGGGAAAAAAGTCATAAGACGAGGAATAAAAATGAGCGAAAATAAATTTGGAGAAATTATTTCCAACGCAAAAGATGTTGTCGGCAACCTCATAAGTTTCAGCAAGCAAAAACCTAAAGTCTTCTATGGTTGCATTGGTGGGTTAGTATTAGTGGTGTTAATATTTAATCTGATGACACCTGGGGGAGAGAACATTGAAGGCCCCACGATTACCATTGGCAATGTCTACACTATCGCCAGTCCCAACGGGGGGCCAGCGAACTTAACAAGTTCCCCGGTATTCAGCTCGGCCGACTACGCCGGTGAAGATTCCGTAAACGTCTGCCAGATTAAACCAGGCACCAAAGGCAAAGCTTTGGAAAAACGTTTTGTAACTTATATTAATTATGTCCGTTTGGAAATATTGGACGGCGATTGTCAAGGCAAAAAAGGTTGGACTGCGGCACCCAGTTTAAAATAATCTTTAAACTGTTCGAATACTCAGGGTTTAGGGATTGGAAAACAATGCCTAAACCCTTTATCGACGGCCAATTCTCAAAGTTCTCTGAGCACTTTCGTGGGACTTTCATTCAATACGACTCGTGTGCCAAGGTACCCGGCCATGCCAATACTCAAGGCGCCAACAATTGGCGTGATCATCCAAACCAGCCAATTGACATGATACTCTAGCTGAAAGGCATAACTATAAAGTGCCCAGGTAATGAGTTCAGCGGTAATTGCCGCGAGTAATCCAGACAAAAACCCCAAGCCACAAAATTCAACGAGTCTGCTAGTACGAAGCAATTGTCGGCTAGCACCCAACGCTCTCAACAGCGAGCCTTCAAATATGCGAGTATCAATGCTCGATCGAACCGCAGCAAACAATACTGTAAACCCAGCCAGGACAGCAAATACTAATATAAATTCCACCGACGTAGACACCTGATTGATAATCATTCTAAATCGTTCAAGAATAAAATCTACTTCCAGCACTGTGACCGCAGGAAATCGCTTTATCATTCGATTAAGTCCAAGCTTGTTGGTCGAAGGAAGGAAGAAACTAGTCAAATACGTTCGGGGGTAACCCTCCAAACTACCGGGGTAAAACATCATATAGAAAGTTGGCTTCATCGCATCCCATTGCACACTGCGAATGCTACTGACCGAAGCAACAATCCATTCGCTACCGATTCCAAAGGTTAAACGATCACCAATATTGATACCCAAACTCGCCGCCAGCTTCTGCTCCACCGAAACTTGCATCGCCCTGTCGAACCCATTCCAAACTCCTTTTACGATTTTGTTGTGCTCAGGGAGCTGTTCAGCCGAAGTCATACTAAAATCGCGATTGGTTACCCGTTCACCATACGAACCCGGTTCCACAATATCGGTAAGATCTACATCATTGATCTTAAGCAGACGCCCCCGAACTATCGCATAAAATTCGCTAAAATCGATATCCTCTTCCTTCAAATAAGCTTTAAACCGCGTGACACTATCGGGAAAAACATTCAAGGCAAAATGATTCGGCGCTTTTTCGGGTAATTGAATTTTCCAAGTGTCAATCAGATCCGTACGAACCATAATGATGATCACCATCGCTGTCAGAGTAATGCAAAAAGCCACAATTTGACCAATGCTTGTTTGGGGTTGTTGACTAAGATTTCGTAAACCAAACTGCCACCCCAATCCGACATACTTGATAAAATGCCGACAAAGCCGCAAAAGTATTAAAGTGAAGACACCCAACACAATCAGAGCACCTAACCCTATCCCCGCCACATATAAGGTCATTTTAAGGTCTTCGGTATAACGCCACATAAGTACCAATAGCGTTGAAAAGGCAAGACCATATACCAACCAAATACTCGGCGGCAACGGTAGTAAGTCCCGTCGGAAAACCTTCAGAGCAGAAACACGGCGCAGTCGCAATATCGGCGGTAACGCGAAACCGGTCAATGTAATAAGCCCGGTTGATATACCCAAAAACAAAGCATACCAGCTCGGGTTTGATAATTGTTTGGGAAGAAAATCTCGCAATAAATAGACAAGAACCTCTTGGCCAAACCAGCCAATCCCATAGCCGATACAGCTGCAGATTACCCCAACTACGGCTAATTGCAGCAGGTACAAAGCAACGATGTCATTCTGTTTTAGCCCCAAACAACGCAACATCGCAGTAACGTTGAAATGCCGCTCGCTATAACGGCGTGTAGCCATGGCAATAGCGACACCAGCGATCAAAACCACAACAATGCTTACCAAGCCTAAATATTGCTCGGCTCGGGATAGGGCCGTTCCTAGCTCAGGTCGCTCCTCATGGATATCCATAATTCGCTGGTTTGGATCCATCTTTGGAAAGACCCACTGTTTGTATGCTGACACCTGTTTTTCTTCGCCCGCAAACAAATAAAAATGGTGAACATGGCTACCTGGCTTTATGACCCCGGTAGCTGGTAGGTCTTGATAATTCATCATAATCCGTGGTGACAAACTTAAAAAATTCCCTTTCCGGTCCGGCTCATAGGTTATAACCCGAGTAATCTCCAAAGGCTTTTCTCCCACTTCGAGTCGATCCCCGATAGAAAAACCCAATCGTTCCAATACCCTAAAATCGACCCAAACTGTGCCCGGGATAGGAATTTTATTCGTCATCACTTCATCGGATATTTCCTTGGTTGTGGTCTTCAGGTGACCCCGCAATGGATAACCTGATGTACACGCTTTTATACCGGCCAATAACAATGCATTACCATTTAAAACAACGCTTGTAAACTCGGCTGTTCTAGCAACGTCTAGACGATACAATTTCGCTTTCTGTGCCCACGAACCGGGCATATTCGAATGGCTTGTCACTACCAGGTCCGCAGCAAGAAACTCAGCAGCTTGATTTTCCATAGTCCGATGAAGGCGATCGCCAAAAAGACTAATGGTTGTCGTGCAGGCAACTGCAATAATAAGCGCAGCGGCCAGGATATTGAGTTCTCCGGACCGCCAATCCCGATGGAGAAACTTGATGGCTAAGTGCAGACGGTTTTGCACAGCAACTAATTAGAGAATTTGATCTGAGGACGACGCAATAATCCGCCCGGCTTCCAAGTGTATTCGCCGCGTACATCGTACTGCCAAAGCTTCATCATGGGAGACTAAAACCAGTGTTGTATTTTTTTCCCGGTTTAAATCAAACAGCAAATTAATAATCTGCTCCCCTGTTTTACTATCCAAGTTCCCGGTTGGTTCATCGGCGAACAGTATCTTCGGGTGTGTAACGAATGCCCTTGCAATAGCAACCCTTTGCTGCTCGCCTCCGGACAATTGCATGGGATAATGATTGATCCGACGCTCCAAGCCAACCCGCGCCATCAATGAAAGGGCTATTTCTTTTGGCCTTTCATTAGCCGCAAGCTCTAAAGGTAACATAACATTCTCCAATGCAGTCAAGCTGGGTAGCAATTGAAAGGATTGAAATACAAAACCTACATTTTCACCACGAATCCTAGCTCGGCCATCCTCATCCTGGGCAGTTAAACAAATCCCCGCCAACTCAACCCGTCCATTCGAGGGTAAATCCAATCCAGCAAGGAGACACAACAATGTTGATTTTCCGGAACCCGATGCTCCGACGATAGCCACCGACTCTCCGGATTTGATAGTTAAACTAACTGATGTCAGTATATCCAACCGACCTTCAGAGGTTTCAACGTGTTTGCAGAGATTTTCGGCATGAATAATCCATTTATCCGAATCATCTATAACGTTATTTTGATTAAGTATCTCCGTCATGGAAAAGTTCGTATTTTCATTATGTTTATGTCTGTTGCCTGGATTGATTTTTGCCACCGATATCCTCATCGTTGGAGATAGTATCAGCACCGCGTATGGTTTAAAACGGGATCAGGGCTGGGTCACATTGTTACAGCAAAAGCTACGTAATGAAACCCACAATTTAAAAATTATCAACGCCAGTATTTCAGGAGAAACCACCGGTGGAGGTATGGCCAGAATCGATAGAATGTTGGAACAACATCGGCCGGACATCGTCATTCTCGAGCTTGGCGGTAACGACGGGTTAAGAGGTTTCTCCCCCAAACTCATAAAATCGAACCTGTCCAAAATGATCAAACGATCACAAGACAAGGATGCGGAGGTTCTATTACTTGGGATGCGCATTCCACCAAACTATGGAAAACGTTATACCGAACTATTTGCCAATATCTATTCTCAATTGGCAAAAGAATATCGTATTTCCCTAGTCCCGTTCTTGCTTAACGGTATTGGAACGCGCTCCGATTTAATGCAGCAAGACGGCATCCACCCCAATGCCAAAGCTCAGCCCATCATTATGGAAATGGTGTTGCTCAATTTAAAACCAATGATTGAACACCAAATCCAACCAAACCGATAGATAAATTGGTAGTGGTTTGTAAGACAAAGGCGTGGT
>CAZZET010000070.1:9390-13697 GCA_964653275.1 uncultured Methylococcales bacterium | reverse complement strand
GTTTTGGGTTTAAATTGAACGCATGTCGACGGCGACCCAAGCAGTCGAATACCATTTTTTTGTTGTTCGAAACGTTGATGGATATGTCCCCATATAATGCTTTTCACCTGGTCATGTCGCTCCAAAATCGCAAATAATTCGCCAGGATTTTGCAATGCCATGGCGTCCATCCAGGGGCTACCGATGGAAACTGGATGATGATGCAGACAAATCATCGCGTATTTTTCTCGATGATTCTTCAGACAAGCATCCAAAAACTCTTTTTCAGATTCAGCCAGCAATCCACTATGGGTGTTTGGGATATAGGTATTCAAAAGAACGAGCTGCCAATTTTGAAGAACAATTTGTTTGGTCATTGCAACCTTGCCACAGCATAGAACTTTTTGCATTAACACCGGATCATCATGATTACCGGGAATACAATAAACTGGAACCTCAATTTCGTTCAATGCACTCAACACCCGGCGATATGCGTCAGGCAAAGAGTCATGCACCAAATCACCCGTTAACACTATAATATCGGGTGGCCAATGATTGCAGCGTGCTAACTCAATAACGCGCTTTAAGGATTCCAGGGTATCAATCCCATCAAAGCGTTGGCTAGAATCTACAAAAATATGCGTATCGGTAAACTGAAGAATCTTTAGACCGGATTCCCATTGAGGTGAATTTGAATTAGACTTCATAGGGTATTACACCAAATATTGGAATACACCGTGAACAAGAGACCTTCCAGCTTTCATTTTGCTTTTCCAAACCCGCAGGTAAGCTATTCATTGACCCTAATTCGGAAATTTTTCAACGCGAAACCTGTATGTTAAGTTTAGTCTGCTATCTGGGCGCTTTTGTTTCATCGATTGTTCTTTTATTCCTGGTTGACACGGATAGCACTAAAGTTTCCATGCTTGAATACCTTGTTTTCGGTTCTCTAACTTATTCTGCTTTTTGTATTTTTAAGATCATTCTAAAATTATACCAAGAGATCGATGATCCATAGTTTATCTAAAGTATCTAGATGACTCGAGACACTTATCTATCAATGCTGCAACTTAAAGTAAATAGGCTCTGGGTTTTCGCCTGCCTAATTTCATACTTGATGAGTGCATTTGCCAATGCCAACGAAAATATTCCCATGAAATCAATTCAACTGGCTCCTTGTCCGAATAGCCCCAACTGTGTATCAAGTTTGGCCAAAAATAAAGAGCACAAAATCGATCCTATTGACTATCGAGGCTCTTCGCAAGATGCCTTTAAGCGAATCAAAACAATTCTTTTGGAAATGCCTGGTACCCGGCTCGTGACCGAAAATTCAGACTATATACACGTGGAATTTCGCACCCGCTTATTAGGCTTCTTAGACGACGTTGAAGCCCAGTTAAACGCGCAGAAGAATACGATCGAAATCCGATCTGCTTCAAGAACAGGTTTTTGGGATTTTGGTACGAACAAAAAACGCATAGACTTGATACGAAAACATTTTTATCGAACAACCGAATAGAAGACTGGCTAGAAATTACATTCGATAAGGATGATTTAAATAATAAATTGAAAATAGACCGCTAAATTTGAACCTTTTTGGAAGATTTGGGAATATACTTGGTACCTGCCATAATAATCATGGCATATTCAATAATATTATATTAGAAATATAATGAAATCGATAAAAATGCCGATGAAGTGATGATCGAAATAGTGCTGAAGAATCGATGCCCGGAAAATCTGCATTTATCCGCGAGCCGAGCGGATCCGACATCGAAGAAAATAATTTATTGTAGGATTCGACTCCTTCTATGCCTGTTGCTGCTGTTGAGCGGAGTATTTTTGTCGGGTTGCGCCACCCAGCCAGGTCCGATGGTATCTACATATGAACTAGACGCAGCAGGCTCGCCACCACCCCTAGTAAATCAGATACTTGTCAATTTCGTAGATACCCATAAGGATACGCCAAAGCCAGTTGGTCAACCAGGCTCAAATTACCGTATTAGGGGTAAGCGAGAAGTTTGGAACGCCTCACCCGAGGTACGACAAATCAAATCAGAAGTGGAACATGATTATAATCTTCACTCTATCGATGAGTGGCCTATTAAACTGTTGGGTCTTCATTGTGTGGTCTACGAGGTACCCAAAGATTATTCCATCGACAGCGTGCTGAAAAAAATGGCCGGCGATACTCGTATTGAATCAGCCCAACGTATGCAAAAATTCGGATCTTTGGCGCAAAAATACAACGATCCCTATCTAAAGTTGCAGCATGCCGCTCAATCCATGGAAATTGTAGCTGCCCATCGATTGGCACGTGGGAGAGGTATTAAAGTAGCGATTATTGATACGGGTATTGATGTCAATCATCCGGAAATTCGAGGACGCATCACACACAAAAGAAATTTTGTTAACCATGATTCAGAGGCATTTTCCGGGGATATCCATGGCACCGCGATCGCTGGCATCATCGCTTCGATGGCAGATAATAAGGTTGGTATTATCGGAGTCGCTCCGGAGGTAGAAATCTATGCGTTGAAGGCATGTTGGCCGAAAAACCCCGGCGATGTATCCGCGATATGTAGTAGCTTTACACTTGCACTGGCGATTACGTTTGCCATTGAACAAGGTGTGGACATCTTGAATTTGAGCCTCAATGGTCCCTCGGACCCTTTACTGGCAAGACTCATTAATCTATCACTCAAGAAGGGTATGGTCGTTGTCGCGGCAACTCCCGACGAAGGACCGACTGGGTTTCCCGCCTCGCTCGATCATGTCATCGCGGTAGACACAAACATCGAACACCTGTACGAGTCGAATATCAACCTGGTAAGTGCGCCAGGGGGTGGTATACTGACTACAATCCCTTACGGTAGCTATGATTTTTTAACGGGTACTTCATTAGCCGCTGCTCATGTCTCGGGCGTTGTTGCATTGTTGCTGGAGCGAAATCCCGAGCTATCATTTGAGGAAATTCTTAGACTTTTACGTGCACCGGGTTATAATAATAGCAATGCTTCCGCGTCTCCGTCGGTAAGCGCCTATGCTGCCCTTGAAGAGCTAACAGGCGAATTGAGATCCCATAGAGAACTAGCTTCCAATTAAGGTATTGTGCACGACTCATAAATCACCCCGCCGATTGGATGGGCCTCGCGTCACATGTCTTATTTTTTTCTACCTGTCAATGGCTTGGCCTTGTGTAGGGATGACTGAGATTGCAGCTTCCCTAACTCTTACAACCGACTATGTTTATCGAGGGTATACCAAAACTCAGAAAGATCCGGCTGTTCAAATTGGCGTCGAATATGTACACGAATTTGATATCCTTTCCGACACCAGTTTTTTTGTAGGTTTTTGGGGTTCCAATATTGCTTTTCCGGATATTAAAATTGGCGGAGTTACCGTGGCAAAAAGCCCTGCTAATCTAGAAATGACCCCTTACATTGGTTTCAGCCAGAGGTTAGATGACGATTGGTATACCGATGTAACCTATGTCCGCTATATCTTCAACGAGGATATCTTTGGACTGGATCCCGACTATAACGAGGTGTATGTTTCCCTGCATTATCAAGATTTCCTATCTGTAAGCGTTGCATCTTCATTTAATTATGGCGTAGGAGAAGACGGCCTCACCTACGAAGCTCAAGGCCGATATCCCTGGCCATACGGCATCGAAACTTCAACCACTCTCGGATTCAATAATGGCCAGAAAGCAATTGGAGAGGATTATTTTTATTGGAACGTGGGCGTTACTAAAGCGCTGGGGAATTTCAGCTTTGATCTCCGCTACCACGACGGTAATGCTAACAGACTGTTTGGCAACAACACGTCAACAGTAAATGAAGTAGTATTCAGCATTTCTGCAACCTACGGCCAATAAAAAAACAGCCGACCCGCAGGGGCCAATCTCAAAAGGTTTTACTACCCCTCTCTAGTTTATTTGTCGATCTATGCCAAACGTTAAGCCATGCCTCATCACTCAACCCTATGAAGACTCATCACTTGGCGTTGCAACCTTATCAAAGTCCTTTTGCTGAACCAATTCACCTTTTTCGTCCCAATACTTCCATATACCAGCAGGTTCCATACGATCGTGTTGCCCTTCTGCCCGTTTTTGCCCATTGGGATACCACAGCGTAAATTTTCCGTGTTTGCGCCCGTCCCACCATTCGGTGTCAGCACTACGTTGGCCGTTTTTATGCCAAAACCGGGAAGGTCCATGACGGCTACCCTTTGATTTTTCGCAACGTTGACCGTAACCCAACGGAGGGAACGCACCTACCAAACGAGCGCGCCCAGGACAATCGGTCAGCGGGGCAATTTCGGGT
>CAZZET010000070.1:0-9290 GCA_964653275.1 uncultured Methylococcales bacterium | reverse complement strand
AGTCCCCCTCCTTCGAGTACATTGTATGAATCCTCAGTTTCTGCCAAAGCCTGAGCGATTAGGCCGGCAGCTTGGCTGTCACTAAGTCGACCCGTTAAAATCGGGGCTTCGGCCAGTTCTTTAGCCGAGCGTATATTCTCTAAAGAATTGATGACTCTTAGCATGCTGGCAATGGCCGTTACTTCACTAGTATCCAAACGAATACCAATACCCTTAGAATCTCCAGCGGCGAGAAGCTGCCCACCCGCTGTTTGATTGAATGCGTCGTCATTGTAAAAAGCAACCGCCGCCTCAATCGTGGCCACCGCGTTGTTGTGGAAAAACGGTGGTGTATCAGCGGCTTCGACCAGGGGTGGCGTATTAAAATCTTCTTCGCATAGACCCGCTGCTGCCGGTTCACCGGAAGGATGCAATAAAGCCCCTGGTAAGGTTACAGCACCAAATCCAACCCGTCCCACAGACCCGCAGTTGACGCCGGCTCTAGCGATATGAGGAATATTCCCAAATCCACCGTCACGTGGATTGTTACTCGGATCAATCAAGTCGGCTGGAATAGCACCAAGCTCGTTGACACCCGTGCCAAAGTTACCATTTCCTTCCACATCGGCCACATGTACCGGATTGCTAGGATCAAATGTTGTACCGTCACTGTGTTTGACACCAACATTTCCGAGTACTGTTGCAATGATCGGAGCATTCACGTTGGCCCCCGCATTATTATGGCAGATAATGCATTTACCGGCCGCCCCTTGTCCGGTATCCACGCGGTTGAACAAAATCTTTCCAAACTCAACGACTGGGTCGGTAAAAACCAGTTCCCCCGGAGAGCCCGGAGTAATATTTATGTCAGCCTCGCGTCCGAGCGAAAGCTGAAACGCCTCCATCGCATCGAGTTCTGCATCGGTGGGCAGACGAAAATCGACACCATTCATACGATTCGTGCTCAGTGGAAAATGCTGTATGACAGCGCCAATTGCAAAATCGCGCAACGAACCCGTTCCCGGGGCGCCATCACCACCCCAGCCAGTCCGATGGACCGGTGGGATAGGGAAGTTTGGGTGGGAAGTATTATCGTAGGGGAATTCAGGCCCGATCGTTGATGTCGAAAGCGCAAACATATGCGGTACACTCCGCATAACAAATTTATTGGCAAGGTCATCGAATCCATCGATGTTTTCGAGAATAAGACCACTGCCACGCATCAATAGAGGTTTTTCGAAATTGTTTGCCAGGGCAGGGAAAAACTCGGCCACAAATAGGGGATCGTCGTCGGGCAACCCAGCGATAAACGTGGGATCGATGGTGAAATTGTTCGCTGCTGGATGGCAAGTCGCACAGGTGCGTCCATTGCCATCGAAAGTCTCGTTAACGAATAGATTCGCGCCTTGTTGAACGAGGCTGTTTAAAACCGCATCCGGATCCACGGATAGGGTGTCCCTAGGAATATTGGCTCCCTTAGCATGAGCCTCATGGATTCCGAGTAATGCTAGAAACTCATTATCTTCTTTCGGTTTGGTAGAGACATCATAGCCGCTACTTGCCAAGAGTTGGTTACGATGCAATGCGCTGTATACTCTTTGAAACAGCGGTGTCGAACCGGAGAGTAGAGCAGCCTCTACTGGGTTCCCACCGCTCGGAGTAATTACCACAAGGTCGATATGGAAACTTTCAAAAGTCCGCGATTCAAGGATTCGATCGAGCCGATGGCTGCCCTGGGTGTGTTGAAGCGTACCCAACGCAATCATGTCGTCACCAAAATCTGGTTTTGTACTATGCCCCGGGGCTGGGAGGTTATCGACCAGCCAGACGTCAAAGGTTTCATTTACGGGGAGACCCGTGACTTCCAACGCCACCTTTCCGTCAACAAGGTCAAATCTAGCCACTCCTGAAGCAGGAGCAATATCGACCGAAAGCCAGGGGATAGACCCCAAACGCACCACTACATTATGGTCCCCTCCCTGCGCCTCGTGGCGTGCGGCCCAACGTTGATAGGCATAGTCGATCTTATTACCACCGATTTGCGCTAGGCCAATATCTTTTAAATGATCTGGCGGGGTGTGAGGTACACCAGAAAAAATGTTGAATAAAACCCCGGTTAAAATAGATGCTACGATTAAGTGTTTCATTTAACTCTACCCCGATTTTATTATTTATAAATCATCGACGATTGGATGTTTGTCGAGTAACAAGGCTAAACCGCACAGATGAAAGTAAATTTATTGCGCAAATTATTTTTTTATATTAAAAATATAGCAATGTTAACCGCCAATGTCTAGACTCACGCATCCAGTATATTCCCTTAAACGCCAAAATGGTTCAATAACATTGGCTTGAACAAAAAAAAAACTTTGGCCAATCTTTTATCGATGCAAAATGGAGATCAAAATAGGGATACAATTAAGGGTTTTTGAATTGTTTTTTTGAGAGTATATCGACCAGCTTTATACCTGTGAATATCCTTTCAGCACCCCTAAAACCCGTTAATTTCTTATGTTTGTGTGTCGTTAAACACTATATTTTATTTACCAGAAAGACCCAATACCACGCACTGAGGCTAGAGTTCAAAATCATTTTGACACTGAGCGTGAAAAGACATCGCTCATTTTAAATTGTTCCATATTGATCCATAAGCGCTTCGCATCTCGACTAAAAAACTAAAAATCAAAGCCCACTTTTCAAACTGGCTTCTATAAATTGATCCAGATCCCCATCCAGAACAGCTTGCGTGTTACCAGTCTCAACAGCAGTCCGCAAATCTTTAATACGGGACTGGTCCAATACATAGGACCTAATTTGACTGCCCCACCCAATGTCCGACTTAGATTGTTCAAGGACTTGCTGTTCGGCATTCCGTTTTGACATTTCCAAATCGAAAAGCTTGGCTTTGAGTTGTTGCATCGCGGTCGCCTTATTTTTGTGCTGCGACCGGCCATTTTGGCACTGTACGACAAGATTGGTGGGAATATGAGTAATACGTACCGCAGATTCGGTCTTATTCACGTGTTGCCCCCCTGCCCCACTGGATCGATACACGTCGATACGAAGATCCGCTGGATTTATGTCTATATCAACATCATCATCCAATTCCGGAGAACAAAAGACCGCAGCGAAGGATGTATGCCTACGATTTCCAGAATCAAAGGGTGATTTTCTGACCAAGCGGTGAACACCAATTTCAGTCCTCAACCATCCATAAGCATAATCGCCATCAAACTTGATGGTAGCACTTTTGATTCCCGCCACTTCACCGGGTGATATTTCGATTAAATCGGTCTCAAAACCTTTGCGCTCTCCCCATCGCAAATACATCCGCAATAACATCTCCGCCCAATCTTGGGCCTCGGTGCCACCCGATCCTGATTGAATTTCCAAAAAAGCGTTGTTGGGATCCATTTCTCCCGAAAACATTCGGCGAAATTCTAAGCCCGCAACCTTCCCGTCATAAACTTCCAAATCCTGAAGGACAGAAGCCACCGTCTCTTCATCATCCTCTTCAACGGCCAGCTCCAATAGCTCGATTGAATCGCGCAACACTCGCTCAAGTTCGCTAATAGTATCAACAACAACTTCCAATTGACCACGTTCTCGACCTAGTGCTTGGGCTTTTTCCCGATCGTCCCAAATTGAAGGATCCTCAAGTTCTCTCAAAACCTCCGTTAAACGTTCCGATTTAGTATCGAAGTCAAAGATACCCCCTTAGAGCATCACAACGACTCTTCAGATCTTCTATCTTGTTATAAATCGGATTGAGTTCTTCCATAGCACTAAACACTTAGAAAAATAAGGATCGTAATTATACTGGACTGGACTAACAACTGAATAGATACCGTTCTAAACAGCGACAACTGCCTTAAAATAAGCTGTCTGACCGCTGATACACGTTATGCAATTCAATGATACTTATGAAGTATTACTTTTGCTGGTACCAAACACATAACCTAATAGTGCGGTAAGCGTCGGAAATAATACGTTTAGAAGAATTAGTTGGAGGGTATCAAACCAAAATGCTCGAAACGATGCCTGTTTCGATTCAAGCGCCGAAATTAGCTTTGTTAATTCTTTAATTTTTTCGGGTTTTGCATCTTTCAATTGTTCTAACTGATCTAAACCCGTTAGGAATTTTGCTTCTCCCCAAAAGAAAATAGCTAAAATAATCGTTAGAAAAAAAACTAAAATTCCTATAATGCCCCAGGTTAACGAAACGCCCGCTTTCTCTTTCCCTGTTAATGGTTCGGGATCAGCAACGGGAGCTTCATTTGGGGTAATATCTTTGACGTCTGTTAAATCTGGGGTGATATCTTTTAAATCTGTTAATTCAATGTCATCCGCCACGTCAAAGCCTGCTAATTATCCTTCTGAAGATTTAATATTAGATAGTTCTGGCATCACCAGCCGGTGTGCACTCTTGCCCTCTCTATTCGTCGACAGGATCATGCGACCATCTTTAGTTTCTTCGGAAGCCCAGTCAAGCAGTGACAGCGCTACTCTCGCCACATCTGTAGACTTGGTTAAACCGAGCCTTAATTCGAGTGACTTCAAGAAGTTGGAGTCAACAGCCACCCTTATTTCTGTTTTTTGGTTTTCGATTTTCATAGAACACTCCAATATTTATCCTGTATTTTGCCGATTATAGCGGATAACTTTCGGCCTAACAACTGCTGCAACACCGAATACTTTGTATATTCATACGACTAAGCGCCGCTAGCAATAGAATTAACCATACCATCCAGGTAATACCACCGCCCCCGAACCTTTCGAAACCGGCTCGTTTCATTCAGAATGTATTCCTCGCCTCTCTGTGAGTAATAAGCCTTAAATTGCACTAAACCTTTTTTATCACCACTCCCCCCTTTTTTGCATTTTACAATATCCAAACGGCTCCACTTAATCTCACTTTTGGAAAAATCCACAGTTGATGGACGTTTTGATACTTCCCAAGTAGACAGCAGATAGGCTTTATTATGCAGGGCAAATGCCGTAAAGCGCGAACGCATCAAAGTTTCGGCAGTATCAGGATATTTTTTGCCGGAGTGATACAACCCACAGCACAAATCGTATATCTGACCGGATCCACATAAACAGACTGTCCCTTCATCCATATCGATCATCTCTTTGTCGGAAACATTATCGTCCAACTATTTTTGCAAATACGCGTAACCGTCGAAAATCATCCCTCTCTAGACTGTCTCGAAATACCACGACAGGAATCACCTTTCTATCGGTTTTAAAATGCAAAATGGTAATCCATGGAATTATTACACTTGAGGGCAACAAAACAACCGAAAAAAAATCGTTTTCGTCAATTCGTAACGACCATCCCCTGTGTTCAACAAAACGAATTTCAATACGGGAAATGCCTCCAAACAAACCATATCGTTTGGAGGAAAAATATAGGCTGGCTAAAACACTTGCAAATATTAAAACTCTCGACCACCAAGGCAAGGCATTGGCAACACTCGCAATAAACGCGAGTCCGTGGATAATTAAATTAAGCAGTAAAAGATATCTGGAACGACCTAAGCTAACGTGGAGAAACAGAGCGGATCTTTTTGACAATATCGACTAAATCCTGGTCTATAGGTTGCTCCCGACCCATGAGATAATTTAACAATTCTGGATCTTCTAGATCCAATAAACGATCAAAAGCCATTTTTTCCGAATAGGCAACATCGTCGTATTCCCGTGCCAGAAATCGCTCCAACATCAAATCCAATTCCAGAGTACCTCGCCGACAACGCCAAGCCAGTTTGGAACGACTCTCCATTGCCTATTGGCGTTCTACAATTGATTTCTTAATCTCGGCAATCGCTTTGGCCGGATTCAACCCCTTAGGACATGTATCGGTACAATTCATAATGGTATGACAACGATAAAGTTTGAAAGGATCCTCCAATTCACTAAGGCGTTTTTCGGTCGCTTCATCGCGGCTATCAACAATCCACCGATACGCCTGCAATAAAACTGCGGGGCCAAGATACCGATCGCTGTTCCACCAATAACTGGGACAGCTAGTAGAACAACAGGCGCATAGGATACACTCGTATAACCCATCCATCTTGACGCGATCTTCCTTACTTTGCAATCGTTCACGATCCCCTGCCGGGGTCTCGTTTTGAATCCAGGGTTTTATCGAAGCATACTGGGCATTAAAGTTAGTCATATCCGGGACCAAATCCTTGATAACTTCCATATGAGGCAATGGGTAGATCTTGATGTCACCTTCAAAATCACTGATAGCTTTGGTACACGCTAGGGTATTTCGGCCATTTACATTCATCGCACACGAACCACACACACCTTCCCGGCAAGACCGCCGAAAGGTCAAAGTGCTATCGATTTCATTTTTAATTTTGTTAATGGCATCCAGAACCATCGGGCCACACTGGTCAAGATCCACTTCAAAACTATCTTCACGCGGATTTTCCCCAGTATCCGGGTCCCAACGATACACTTTAAAAACCCTTATATTTTCTGTATTTTCCTTAACTGAAAATGACTTACCTGGGTTGACTACAGAGTTTTTTGGAAGTGTGAATTCAACCATAGTTTGCGTTCCCTTTCAGATTAATAAACCCTGGCTTTCGGCGGCACCGCCTCGACCTCATCGCTCAAAGTATAGAGGTGAACTCCCCGATAATCGATCGAAATGTTTTTATTTTCATCCTGCCAAATCAGGGTATGTTTTAACCAGTTGTCGTCGTCCCGTTCAGAATAATCTTCACGGGCATGACCACCCCGACTTTCCTGCCGGTTAGCCGCAGCCGCGATCGTAACCATCGCTTGGCTAAGTAGATTTTCCAATTCGAGAGTTTCCACCAGATCGGTGTTCCAAATCAACGAGCGATCAGCAACCTTCACATCTTTAAATGCCTCCTGTACCGCTTTAAGTTTTTCAACACCCTCGTCAAGGACAGAGCCAGTCCTGAAAACAGCAGCATGATTCTGCATTATTTTTTGCATCTCCAACCGCAATTCAGCAGTTGAAGTCGTCCCATCCGCGTGTCTTAACCGATCAAGGCGATTGAGGGATTTTTCAAATGCTCCCTCGGAGACAGACTTATGGGATGTACCCGATTTAATCAGTTCCACACAACGAATTGCAGCAGCTCGCCCAAACACCACTAAGTCCAACAGAGAGTTCGAGCCCAACCGATTAGCACCGTGAACCGAAACACAAGCCGCTTCGCCGATAGCCATCAACCCCGGCACAACGCTTTCCGTACCGTCGCTATCTAGAGTAACCACCTCCGCATGGTGATTAGTCGGAATTCCACCCATGTTGTAATGCACAGTAGGCAGCACTGGAATAGGCTGCTTGGTAACATCAACTCCTGCGAAAATCCGCGCTGTTTCTGAAATACCAGGAAGTCTTTCCTTGATAATGTCTTTACCCAAATGTTCAAGGTGCAAATAAACATGATCCTTTTCAGGACCGACGCCACGACCTTCCCGAATTTCAATGGTCGAGGCACGACTTACCACATCTCTCGATGCCAAATCCTTCGCCGAGGGCGCGTAGCGCTCCATATACCGCTCGCCTTCAGAGTTGGTTAGATAACCCCCTTCGCCTCGAACCCCTTCGGTAATCAAACATCCAGAGCCATAAACCCCTGTGGGATGAAATTGCACGAATTCGACATCCTGCAACGGTAATCCTGCACGCAATGCCATAGCATTGCCATCCCCCGTGCAGGTATGCGCTGACGTACAGGAAAAATAAGCCCTACCATAACCTCCAGTAGCCAACACGGTCATATGAGCACGAAAAAAATGTAAGCTACCATCGTCCAAACACCAGGCTAAGATTCCACGGCATTCGCCATCGGCCATAATCAAATCAATGACGATATATTCAACGAAAAATTCGGCATTATGTTTGAGCGATTGCTGGTACAGGGTATGGAGGATTGCGTGGCCGGTTAAATCAGCCGCAGCGCAAGTCCTTTGCGCGATACCTTCTCCATATTTGGTGGTCATCCCACCGAATGCCCGCTGATAAATCTTACCGTCTTCAGTCCTTGAAAAAGGGACACCATAATGTTCTAATTCGATAATTGCTGGAAGTGCTTCACGACACATATATTCAATCGCATCCTGATCACCCAACCAATCTGATCCCTTGATGGTATCGTACATATGCCATCGCCAATCATCCTCTCCCATATTCCCCAGCGCAGCACTAACACCTCCCTGCGCAGCAACTGTATGGCTACGGGTCGGAAATACTTTGGTGATGCAGGCTGTCTTTAGGCCTTTCTCCACCATACCAAAGGTGGCCCGCAACCCCGCTCCACCGGCGCCGACCACAACAACGTCATAATCATGCTCTGTAATATGGTAATTTCCGATCATAAACTATCCTGTGAATGCTACTTTAAGAACAGCAAAAAGCATTAATAAAGCAATACTAATCAACACCAATTTGGTCGCCAGGATACTCTTAGTTTGCATCCACTCGGTGTGAACATAGTCTTCGAGAACAACCTGAAGCCCAAGGATCGCATGGTAAAACGACAGCATTATAAACACCACCAACGCCAGGGTATTCCACGGCCGTTGAATCCACTCGACAACCTCACCGTAACCTGCACCCGGCAAAGACATTAGGGCAAAACCAAACCAAAGAGATAATGGGATTAATGCAATAGCAGTAATTCTCTGGTACCACCAATGCACTACGCAAGACGTAACCGAACCAAAGCTCCGTACTTTTGCTAAAGGTGTTTTAATTTCCATTTCCGCCCTCTAACCTAGAGAAAACACAAAAGCGGTGATCGTCAACACGATCATTAAGATAATCTCAAAAACTGCAAGAAGATTCATGTGCTGTTTTAGAAAACCGCTCCCAAGATCCCAAATAAGGTGCCTTATTCCATGGCAAAAATGGAAAAACAACCCAATAACCCAACTATAAAGTATGATGCGGCCCAACACCGAATCAACCACGGATTGAAATGCCAAATAACTCTCCTCTCCTTCCGCCAACATCCAAAGACCGTACGCCAACAAACATAACCCCATCGTTAGCAATACACCCGTCCCACGATGTGTAATCGATAAAATTCCCGTCAAGGGCAAACGATACACTTGCAGATGTGGAGAAAGAGGTCGATTACTCCCCGTCATCACCTTCACTCCTGTACTTAAAAATTTGTTAAATAGAAACGGCAGGCACCCGTTTTTCCGACAAATCGACCCTACCTATCCAAAAAAGGCCAAAGCAAATCAACGAAAAAACCTTATTATCTTTTACGCTAGGATAATATATATACCCCCGTATCTCAACCAGC
>CAZZET010000069.1:0-19904 GCA_964653275.1 uncultured Methylococcales bacterium | reverse complement strand
CCAGGCGCAAACGCACATCGAACGGTCCGCCATTCCAGTCGAAGATCCGTTGCAACTGGGGAATTGAAGATTCTGAAAACGCCGGCACCCGACCGCCGAACAGGTCTGCAAAGCTGACCACCGCTGCTTGTGTCAGACATAGGTCCGGGATGATCACCGCGTCCGCAGTCAAGTGACGCCGCTTCGCATCGCTGAGAACGGCTGCCGCACCCTCAGCACCGGGGAGCGAACCGATGATCTCCGCTACGCACAAATCCGCCTTCGGCGCGATTGTGAGTGCGGTAGACTCTCCGCGCAGCAACGTGACCCGGTGCCCATTCTCAAGGGTTTTCAAAAGCTGCGATGCCGCCCGAAATGACTCATGCATCGCTTCCACGGCGAACACCCGACTGGCGCCAAAACGCAAGCTTTCACGGGCCCAGAAGAGGAACGAGCCTGTGCCGATGTCTACAACGATGCGATCCTTCGCATAGCGTTCCAGCGCCTCGCAGAATCGCCAATTGCGTTCCGTATCGGCTGACATCACCTCATAGAGCAAAGCGTCGTAGATGGGATACTCGCCGAGGGTCGGCGTCAAAGTCGGCGCGGTCGGCGGACAAGGGTCTGCGTTCACCAGCACACCAGTCTGCCAGTCGTCCCTTGAGATATAGTAGGTTTCATGCATCTAATTGATGATCACAGAAAAATACTAGATTGGCAAGGTCGTTTCGCGTTCGTATTTAAAGGGGTCAAATGCCAATGGCGTCCATAGCGTGACGAGTATTGTCATCGGTGATGGTTTAACTTAAATCGACGCGCTTTTCGGAGAAATCCGAGTGTTCACGCTGATTTTGAGCGTTGAAATTTCAGTTAATGACATGTAACCTGGCTGCCAAGCTATGTTATTGTAACTACTCTGGATCTTTGTAGCGAAACCTATTTTTCTGGAAAGAAAACATTCAACTTCCATATCAAAAATGGATTAACGATTGAGAAAGATGAAAACTTACAACAGTGAAAATAAGGTTGGTCTGGAAACCTCACTCCCCATGTCAGAGCAGGAAAAAGAGTTGCCTGAATCAGCGGGCATCGTCAGTACGAACACCGAATGGGACCCGCTGGAAGAAATTATCGTTGGAACAGCGGCATTCGCTCAGCTGCCGAAAGACCTAGGCATTGATGCCCTTTCTCAAGCAACGGTGGACATCTACAGAGATATGACGGAAATTCATTTCGCCGACCGTATCGTTCACGAAACTGAAGAAGATCTTTCCATATTCGTTTCCGAATTGGAAAAGCTTGGTATCAGGGTGCGCCGGCCCCATCCAATCAAATTTACCGGAACGGTAAAGACGCCGCTTTGGGAAAGCGGATATTTTTTCACCTACTGCCCTCGGGACGTTTTGCTATCGATCGGCGACATGGTCATCGAGACACCCAATGTCTTTCGCTCACGGTTCTTTGAACCCTGGGCATATAAGGAAATTCTGGTGGAATACATGAAACACGGAGCTCGCTGGCTTTCCGCTCCACGCCCGGCTCTTCGCGATGACGTCTATAACTTTGAAGGACTGTCAGCCAGCGCGATCAAAAACACTGAGCCCCTGTTCGATGCGGCAAACGTTCTTAAGGCCGGTCGGGATATTTTCTACCTGATCTCTGATTCCGGAAATGAGCTTGGCATGAGGTGGCTTCAGTCGACCCTGGGACCAAACTACCGAGTACATGCCTGTCGTAATCTTTATTCATCCTCACATATCGATACGACGCTCGTGTTGCTACGTCCCGGCCTGTTGCTGGCCAATCCTGAAAGGGTCAATAGCGATAACCTGCCCGAGCCCTTGAAAACCTGGGACATCATGTTTGCACCAGAGATGGTCGAACCCAGTTACAGTGACATGACACCGATGGCATCCAAGTGGTTCGGCATGAATGCTCTGATGATTTCGCCTACCCTGGCTGTCGTGGATCAACACCAGTCTGAGCTGATCAGGCAAATTGAAAGCGCCGGTATTGACGTTCTGCCTCTCAGATTGCGGCACGGGCGTCAGCTTGGAGGCGGTTTCCATTGCGTGACGCTAGATGTCCGGCGAAAAGGATCCTTACAGAGCTATTTCTGATGAACCGCAGGGTTTCGACAAGTGGCGCGTCGTCCTCCAGCGCATTGTCGGGAAAGCGCATCCTGATCGTAGGTGGGGGTGGCGACGAATGGGGCGAACGTCGAAATGACTGTGTGAAGCGGGCGAAAGAACTCGGTGTCGAAGTCGTCTTGCTCGGCACCGAAAATTCGCACGTCGCATCGAGTGATCATACGGTTATCCCTGTTGATCCAACGGACTATGGTTCCTGCCATCTGGCTGTTCAGCGCTATTTGGAAAACACGCCAGTGGACGGAATAGTGACTTTCCTTGAAGAGCGGACTGAGATCGCCGCGCGTTTACAGAAAGATTTTAGGTTTAAAGGGCACAGCGTGTTTGGGACCAGAGCCTGCAGGGACAAACACGCCATGCGTGAAATCCTCAAGGAAAAGAGACTCCCCGTGCCTAGCTTCATGCATCTGAACAAAAGACATGAAGCAGCAGAAGCTGCGAGCTGGTTTCCGACACCGGCCTTCTTGAAACCAGCCGAAGGAGGCGGGTCGGTCGCAACTCGCCGCGTGACAAACAGCGACGAAATAGTGTCAACCTTTGACGATATCTTGCAGGAAATCAACCACAGAGTCCCGCCCGAGATTGTTGAAAGTTTGCTAGAGTCTTTTTCCGAAAGTAGCGCGAACCTTCTTCTTGAGGAGTATCTCGCGCCGGCAAAGAGACTGGAAAGTCGAGGACTCGGTCGCGTGGGGATCGAGTTACTCGTTCAAGACGGTAAAGTCGTTTTCTTTGTCATGGCTGATGGTCGGTGCTTCTCGCCTTCGGATCACCGCTACTCGACACTCTGTTTTCCGAGCCGGCTGGAGGAAGGCGACCAGCGACAGTTTCGATCACTGGCCGACAACATCGTATCGGTTTTTGAACTCTCAAACGGCTCCGTCATCCTTGATGCTGTCATGACAGATGGTGGGCCTCAACTCTACGAAATTAATGCTCGGATCGACGGTTCGATTGTCCTGCCGCTTGTTGATACCTGCTACGGCGTTGACCTGGTTGAGCAGACCCTGAAAATCGCGGCTGGAATACCTCTTGTCCCTAGCCCCTCGGAAAAGGCTGAAGCTTCAGCTCTGCTGCATATCTTCCTGGCCTCTTCTCCTTCAAGGATTTCTAGCCTTGAGTTTCCTGATGAGCTGCCCTTTGGCAACGACTGCACTGCCAAATTGCTTAAGCAGGAAGGAGAGATCGTAGGGGGTCCGGAAGCTACCTATGACGCCATAGCAACCGTCATGCTGACAGGTTCCGACCGGGATGAAGTCGACGCGCGGCTTGAGCAATATATTTCAAAGGTGAAGATAGAGTTTGATTAGATATCAACACCCATTGTGACACAGTAACGATACTGACAATTTAAAGTTCTAGGGACATCATCTAGGTTACTGTTTCCGGCTGGTCTACAAAAGCCAATGTGAAACTACCGATGATCGAGCGGCACGGCGAACCGATTCGATCCGGTTTCGGCTAGACTGGCAAGTGGGCATACTCAACCACGAAGACGGCGAACCCTAGGGGATACACTAGCGGACGTTCAAGCAGCTGCAAGTCGAACAAGATAATTACGCCGGGCAATGCTTAGCCGATATCATGTCCTGGTTCAAGATCAAAATTGATGCGTGACTGGAGGGGCAAAACTCAAAAGTGTGTACTTATTCGTGTACGCCAGAGAAACGACAATATATTTTACATGTAAATCAATAGTTTTTTATTATTCAAGTCCGGTCCTCGTACCAGAATAAATAAAGGCTCGCTGGTTTTCCTGTGAGCTTTTTTTGGCTTGGGAATCTGAAATATATTCTTATGCCTTACGCTCTTTGGGCCACTTTCAGCAACCCATCATTCCTGAATCCAATTTATTTCCACTGCGGTTTCATAATTTATACTGCAATAACGTAAAGAAATCGGCATGACAGCTTGTTCGCTAGAAAGGGAAATGCGTCCCGCCATTATTTCAGCATAAGTCTGCGGATACAAAGGACGTTTGTCGGGTTCTACAAATCCGTCCGGATATACTGGCCGCCCATGGCCATCATATTTGTCCGTAGCGCCGACAGTATGCAATAGCTCATGGGCAATCACTATGTTGTTTTGGGCCCGATGTTCATCACCGGAGAACGCCTGAACCACACCAATCAGACCCTTATCTAACCCCAACGAATGGGCCAGCGCTTGATTGGTGGCAGGCGCATGGTAGAGGACAAAAATTTGTACCTGGTCGTTGTTCCACAAGCTGCTTTCCCCAACTCGGGTATATGCCCAATAACGAAGTCTGAGACTCCATAACATAATCTCAAGAATCATACCTCCCTCAGGAGGTTTCGGTGGAGTTTCGGATAATTCCGTTCCCAATCTCAACTGTGTAGGTTTTAGAAGCCCTAATTCAAAGGCTTCTGCCTCGGACTTAAAAAATTCATCGATAGGTTTAAAATCAACGATCTCCAGAGAATCTATATATTCTGCAACGGCATCAGAACGATCCGCGTTAATGGGATACACCACTATTTCGAGGGGATCCGTCCAGGCACGTGCACTTAATCGCTGGGATTTACTATAAAACGCAACAAATGCCAGCACTAGCACAAGACAAAAAATTCTAATAATTTTTAGCACATCGAATACCAGAAGTTAGGCAATAGCCAAAAGTGCTGTCTTAAGGTCACTGGAATTGGCGCAGGCACTGACACACAAAAGAATGCTCTTTATAATTCCCTTTGGTCAAGAATTTCCTGAATCCTCTTGGTCAGAATTAACTCAAAAGCAAACATCATTTTCCCACCGGGTACGACAAGCGTATTGAATCCGGTTATAGATGCACCTTCGATTAATTCTTTAAGTTCGAGTTTAAATTCAACAGTGGCGGGTGGATTGAGAAAATGGATCAGAACCAAGCTTTGATCCAAGGTTGGAACGGACCGCACAGAAAAAGGGTTAGACGTATCGACAAGCGGAATGCGCTGAAAATTGATGTGGGTCCTTGAAAATTGGGGCACGACATAGTGCATATAGTCGTACATTCGTCGGAGAATGTTGTCGATCACCACATCTTGTTCGTAACCCCGCTCTCGGGTGTCCCGATGAATTTTTTGTATCCATTCCAAATTCACTGTTGGAGCAACTCCGATGAGCAGATCAACATACTGAGCGATATTGACCTCATCGGTGATAACAGCACCATGTAATCCTTCGTAAAAAAGTAAATCACTATCTTGTGGGATTGGTTCCCAAGGTGTAAAAGTACCGTTCTTTTGATTCCGTGATATTGCTTCTTCGGCATCGTGGATATAATACCGCCGCAAGCCGGATCCAGTTTCCCCATATTCTTTAAAGAGTGCTTCCTGTTTTTCGAAGAGATTGCCTTCGGGTCCAAAGTGGCTTAAATTTTCGCCCGTAAATTTTGTTTTTTCCAATTGCTCCTGCATTTGATCTCGATCGTACCGGTGAAAGCTATCACCTTCGACAAATGTTGGCACAACGTTAAGATATGAATAGATATGTTCCAGTGCCTGTTTAACCGTAGTTGTTCCAGAACCCGACGAACCCGTTACGGCAACTATAGGATGTTTTATTGACATTCTATGTTCTCAATTAGTTAGAATGATCTTGCCTATATGCTTACTGGTTTCCATCAATCGGTGAGCATCTGCCGCCTTTGACAACGGAAAAGTTGAATGAATGACCGGTCGAATGGAACCGTTTGTCAATAGTGGCCATACGTTTTTCAACAGCTGTTCACGAATTTTAGATTTGAAATCCACACTACGGGCACGTAACGTTGAACCGGTAAGAGTCAAACGTTTAAGCATAACAGGTACCAGATTAATTTTTGTTTTGGGTCCCTGCTGGAATGCAATCTGGACCAATCTACCTTCTGTTGCAAGGCAAGAAAGGTTACGGTGCAAGTAATCTCCGCCGATAATATCAAGGATAAGGTTGATACCTTTTCCTCCAGTTAACTCCTTAATTCGTCCGACGAAATCTTCGGTCTGATAATTAATTGCTGCATGGGCCCCCAAGTTTTCGCAAAAAACACGTTTTTCATCAGTTCCAACAGTGGTATATACTTCCGCATCCAAAACCCGGGCTAACTGGATCGCGGTGGTCCCTATTCCACCTGTTCCACCATGGACCAGAAAAGATTCACCGGCTTTTAGTCCTCCGCGCTGAAAAACATTGCTCCAGACGGTAAAAAAGGTTTCAGGTAGTGCCGCACCCTCAACCATATCAAAACCCTTAGGGATCGGTAAACAAAGCCTCGCGGACGCTGTACAGTACTCTGCATAGCCACCGCCGGTAACCAAGGCGCATACTTTTTCGCCTCGTTTGAGTTCGGTCACACCATTTCCAATCTCATCAACGATTCCCGCGACTTCCAAGCCCAAAATATCCGATGCACCCGGAGGGGCTGGATACAGCCCCAATCGTTGCATGATATCCGGGCGATTGATGCCAGACGCGGCTACCTTAATAAGGACTTCTTGGGAACCGTAACTGGGTTTCGGGACATCTTCAAGGCTCAAGACTTTCGGGGAACCGGGATTTGAGAATGTAATCGCGTGCATGGATCGTCAATTAATAACCAGAAGAATTCTTTTCTACCCACCGATCACCCTTATCGGTATATTCTTTTTTCCAAAACGGTGCTTTGCTCTTGAGATTTTCCATAATAAAACGACAGGCATCGAAGGACCCGCCACGGTGGGATGACCACACTGCAACAAGAACAATAGGGTCATTGGGTGAAATATCACCTACCCGGTGAATAACCAAACACTCTAGAAAATTCCATCGCGCCTTGGCTTCGGTGATTATTTTCTCAAGATGTTTTTCGGTCATACCCGGGTAATATTCCAGAGTCATCTTCGTCACTGTATTACCTTCATTAAAATCCCGCATGGTCCCAACGAAGGTGGCTGTAGCTCCATGCTGACCATGAATATGCGATGCATCCATTTGGAAGGTTTTAATCTCGGACCAAGGATCGAAATCCATTTTTTTAAGAACGACTGCCATATTATCCCCCGGTTACTCGTGGGAAAAATGCAACTTCATCACCATCTTTAACGGGCGTGTTCTCATCGGCATAGTCCATATTAACCGAAGTTAATATCTGTTCGGGCAAAGATTCCTCCGGATTTATACGCTTCCAAACGTCTTTAACTGTCTTGATTTCCTGAGTATCAAGGCATTGTTCTTGGCGTCCCAACTGTTCTTTTAGACTGGCAAAAAAACGAACCTTGATAGACATAAATGTTTAGATATACAGTAGGAAATTAGGATCAGTCCGGGGATAAGTCCTCCATCAGTGTATATAATATCAGCTTTAGCATTCTAGCCAACCATGATTAAATTCCGAACCTAATGGCAAATCTCACTCATTTTAATGAAACCGGTGCAGTCCACATGGTCGATGTGGGGGATAAGAATATGACTAAAAGAGTTGCAGTTTCCGAAGGATACATCGACATGCAACCCGAAACCTTGGCGTTAATTATTGAAGGTGGGCATAGCAAAGGAGATGTCTTAGGCATTGCCCGAATCGCGGGTATAATGGCGACAAAAAAAACCGCTGAACTCATCCCCCTTTGTCATCCTTTACCGATTTCTCATGTTGATATCGAATTGGACCCCGAGCCTACCGACCACCGGGTACATTGTCGAACAACAGTCAAAACGGTAGGTCAAACCGGCGTTGAAATGGAGGCACTGACGGCAACACAAGTTGCATTGCTGACGATATACGACATGTGCAAGGCCGTAGATCGCGGTATGACTATTCAATCTGTTCGGTTATTGGAAAAGGCTGGAGGAAAATCTGGGCATTGGACCCGAGATCAACGAATTGAACCATGATGTGGGCACGGACTCGTTATGATAAATTCAGCACTACTTCTTAAAAACCAAAAAATAAAGCTAGAAAAGTGACTCCAGATAGCAGGCCGGAGTGGGTGCTTCCCTCGGGTCAGTATGGACTCATCAAATTAAGCGGGTTGACCACAAGGCTTAGTCGACAATCTCTTTACGCGCGCTAGACCTAAGGCCGATAACAAGCGAATATACAACCACCCGAAATCAAACTCCCAAGCTTTAACGGAAAACTTAGCCGAGCCGGGAAACGCATGATGGTTGTTATGCAATTCCTCCCCTCCAATCACAATTCCAAAAGGAACGATATTTGTAGATGCATCTGGACATCTAAAATTCCGATATCCCCAAAAATGCCCAACCCCATTGACAACCCCTGCCCCAAAAAAAGGTATCCACACCATTTGCATAGCCCAAATTGTGAGTCCTAGCGCACCGAATAAAAAAACACAGACGCCCAAATCTATAAAAATCCCAAGGTAGGTCAAGTAACAACGGCCGTAAACGTACTTTTCCAGCCAGTCATCAGGTGTTCGACGACCATAGACCTCCAACGTTTCAGGATTATCCAAGTATTCTTGACGGTAAAGTTCGGCACCCCACCACAGCACTTTATTCAAACCTAAGACTTGTGGACTGTGGGGGTCATCCTCGGTTTCTACACAAGCATGATGTTTGCGATGGATGGCAACCCATTCTTTGGTCACCATAGCAGTTGAAAACCATAGCCAAAATCTAAAAAAATGCGAGATAACAGGGTGCAGTTCCACCGCTCCATGGGACTGACAGCGATGTAAAAAGACCGTAACCGCAATGATGGTAATATGAGTAAGAATCAGTATGACAATAATGTAACCCCACCAGGGTAATGGGATGGATCCCTCAATCAAAGACATGCCGGTTATAATATTAAGAATTTTTAGATTTATTAGACTTAAGTAATGAAAGTGTGTCAAGTTTCCATTTCGATATACACGCCCACTTATTTTAATCCGTAAGCACATGTGTTCTGGGTCGCACATATGATCGAAAAATCTGCTTGCCGGCAAGGTTTTCGGTTTCCGACAGTCATCATAGGATTTGTAATAGTGCAATTCCGAGGCATTCACCACACGAATCTGCGTACCATTAATTCAAAAATTCTGGCATTGATTGTGTTGTTTCCGGTCCTAATGAGCGGATGCCAATTTTCGCCTACAAGTTTATTTAGGACAGAAATCGAAATTGACGTCCCCCGTGAATTTCCAGTTTCAGATCACACTGAAATGATTGGTAAGTTAGCGGTAATCTACACACGGGAGGGCGACTCACTTCCAGATATTGCACGGCACTTTGGCTTAGGTTTTGAAAACATCACAAACGCCAATCCCCATGTGGATATTTGGACTCCACAGGAAGGAACAAGGATCTTACTTCCTATGCAATTTATCCTCCCCGATGCAAAAAAAAAGGGCATCGTCCTGAATTTATCGAGTTTGCGACTTTTCCACTATAGCGGTGGACAATCCGCCCATGTTTCAACATTTCCAGTCGGTATTGGTCGTGAGGGTTGGTCTACACCCATCGGATCAACCCGCATTGTTGGTAAAAATATCAATCCATCATGGTACGTACCAGCCTCAGTATTGCGTGAACACGCGGCAAAAGGAGACCCCTTACCAAGAGTGGTAAAGCCGGGCCCCGACAACCCCTTAGGCCGTTATGCTCTGCGCCTCGGCATGCCCCGTTATTTAATTCATGGGACCAATAAACCCTACGGTATCGGGATGCGTATCAGCCATGGTTGCGTACGTCTATACCCGGAAGATATCGAGATACTTTTCAAACAGACCGCAGTCAAAACAACGGTCAGAATTATTGACCAACCCTATCTCACCGCGTGGCATCGAGGCGTTCTTTATTTAGAAGCCCATAAAGCCCTAAAGAACGATAAAAACACCATTAAAAAACTTAGGAAGGTATTAACAACAAAGCTCCATAAAATTTCCCTATCATCAAGCAAAAAAATCGATTGGGAAAAAGTAGAACGAATCTTGACTAGAGAAAATGGAATCCCTACACCTATTTTGAAAGGGACTACTGAATTCGCTCAATTACTCGACCAACTTCCAAATGCTGCCCACCCCGGTCGATTCCTGAGCGAACCAGAAATATTGCCGATTTCTCTAGGGGATTGGGTTATCGTAGTCACACACTACACCGAAGAAAGGGATGCAAAAAAATTAGCGGCGATCCTCAGACATCAAGGTCCATCCATCCCTTCACGTTATTTCAAATCCCAAGGACTCTACTGGGTTTTCGCAGGCCCGTTCGATAATCAAGAAACTGCAAAATCCGCATCAAAACGGATTTTGCGTGAATTCGGCATCCAACCTCAACGTATCAAACGGTTGTAATCACGCTTTAACCAAAAAGGAAAGTACGATACTCCTAGTCAAATATAAGAAAAACTACTGGTGATTTTGCGCCAGAAAGGCCAAAATTGTGGCACACACCTTGATAAAAACCCTATGGGAGTAGTCATGGATTTAAAAGCATATTTTCAAAAAGAGATTATTGATAAAAATCGTCTTCCCATCATCATATCGATAATTTGGTTGGCCTTTTGGTTTAGCACCTCATTTCGCCAATATTACCCGTTCGATCAGGTCCGTTTTTTCACTTACGGACTTTTACCGGTAATAATTTATTACGTGTACGTAGCAATTAAAAACAGCAAGTCTGATTTATGAAAATCTGCTTCAATATTTGGAAGCTCTCAACTAGCGAATCTCGTTAGAGTCGACGTTATCGATCTAAAAAAGTCTGTGATATGAAACTGATTACTTTTACAAAAAATAATCAAACACGCGTTGGTGCGGTCGTTGGAAAAGAAATAGTCGATTCAACCGACTCTGCTGTGATTCCCTCAAAAATGAACCAATTTCTGGCTGGAGGTGAAAGTACAATAGCGGCAATGCAAGAACTCATCGATTCGGGAAATAGCCGTATACCATTGGCCGATGTCAGGCTTGACGCTCCGGTTCCCAAGCCCTCGAAATATCTCGCTGTGAGCTTAAATTATGCCGACCACATTAAAGAAACAGGGAAAGAAAAACCGGAATACCCTACTTTTTTTAACAAACAAGTGAGTTGTGTCGTAGGACCCGGTTCGGCAATTCACCGCCCCAAAGTATCCACAAAACTAGATTACGAGGGTGAACTCGCGTTTGTCATCGGAAAACGTTGTCGGCATGTCCCAAAGAATCAGGCATCTAGAGTAATCGCTGGATTCTTGATTGCAAATGATGTATCTGTTCGCGACTGGCAAGTACGTTCCCATACTTGGACGCTTGGTAAATCCTTCGATACCCACGGCCCGACTGGTCCATGGATCGTCACTTCTGATGAAGTCGGCAATCCACACAATCTCGATATAAAGACCTGGGTTAATGACGATCTAAGACAGTCATCTAATACCCGACACCTGATATTCGACTGCTACACGATTGTGGAATATCTGAGCACCGTCATGACATTGGAACCCGGTGATCTGATTTCCACTGGCACCAGCAGCGGGGTCGGCGTTATGATGAAACCAAGGGGTTACATGAAACCCGGTGATGTGGTTAAAGTCGAAATAGAAAACATTGGGGTTTTAGAAAACTCCATAATAGAGGAACCTGACGAGACAAGGTGTTATTGATATCCCTAACTGCTAATATTTGATCATGAAAGTTTATTTGGTCGGAGGGGCGGTAAGGGATCAACTTTTAGGGTTCGCGATAAAAGAGCGCGACTGGGTCGTGATCGGTGAAACACCCAATGCCATGGAAGCGCAAGGCTTCAAAGCGGTGGGCAAGGATTTTCCAGTATTTTTACACCCCAAAACCCACGAGGAATACGCACTTGCCCGGACTGAACGCAAAACTGCTCCTGGTTATCGGGGATTTTCAATCAATGCGTCTCCCAATGTTACCCTCGAACAAGATCTGTTGCGCCGTGATTTGACGATTAACGCTATCGCACAAGATGATGCGGGTACACTAATCGATCCCTTTGGTGGCCAGAAAGATTTAGGTTTGCGATTGCTTCGCCATATTTCATCTGCTTTTACCGAAGATCCAGTACGTATACTAAGGGTCGCACGATTCATGGCACGCTACCACCACCTTGGCTTTAAGGTTTCCGAGGAAACCATGACGTTAATGAAAAACATGGTTGATAAAGGCGAAATCGATGCCTTGGTGCCAGAACGCGTGTGGTCTGAACTAGCAAAAACGCTGTCAGAACAAACCCCTACTCAGTTTTTTGATGTCCTTCAAAACTGCGGTGCGCTAGCGAAACTTTTCCCAGAAATTCATCGCCTTTTCGGGGTACCTCAACCCGCAAAATACCATCCTGAAATTGATACCGGTATACATACAATGATGGTGCTGGAACAAGCCGTAAAACTATCGGACGATCCTCGAGTCCGTTTTGCCGCCCTTACCCATGATCTAGGCAAAGGAATGACCCCCAAAGAGCAATGGCCAGGCCATCGTGGCCACGAAAAAACCGGACTGACAGCGTTGGAAGGCTTTTGTAAACGTCTTAGAGTACCCAACGAATACAAAAAACTTGCCCAAAAGGTTATTCGTTTTCATGGAAATTGCCATCGGATTTTCGAACTACGCTCATCGACTATGGTAGATACTCTACAATCACTGGATGCTTTCAGGAAAAACGAATCACTCACGCCTTTTCTTTTAACGTGCATCGCTGATGCGCGTGGCCGAAAGGGCCTAGAATCTATACCCTATCCGCAAGCAGACTTTTTCTTAAGGGTTCAACGGGCAGCTCTATCCGTTGATGTTAGCCCACTAATCGAGCAAGGGCTGGAGGGATCGGCGATCGGGTTAAAATTACGAGAACTCAGGATTAGAGCTGTAGAAATGTGTAAAAAGGAAACTACAACATAATTTCATGTACGTCGGGCCATTTTCACTTCAGAAATATTTACAACTTTGACGACTCCATTTAAGGCTTAGTCGTTTGGCTATTGACAAACCAAATTCCGAGTTCAATTGCGTCGCGATACGAGCTTCGAATCCGATTGCGGCATACAATTCGCCGAACGTGGCAACTCTCTTCAAATACGATAGCAAGAGTCTCTCGCATAGACAAACGCATTCGTCCATCGGTGAGTTCGGGCTGGTTGGTTGAAGCCGCCCTTACGATTGCACGCCAACGCCGCGAGAGTTCGAAGAGTCCCTCCTCGGGTACAACGATGATCAGACGATCCTGCCGACCAAGCATGAATATCTGTTCTATCTCCCAAAGTAATCCAGGTGTTTTGTCGAGAATAGCAACAACGATGGTAGCCTCACTAATGAGTTGGCGAACACGTTGTTGCCAGTCGCCGGTTACATACTCACGGCTAGCACCAAGAGGCGGAAGACTTTCACCGGGTTTACCGACGGAAATTACCGGACCACGCTGCGATAACCGATCGACGAGTGCATCTTCAAGCGTTGCAGGGAGGGCATCATCGTCAAGTAATCTAACCTCACGACCATCATCACGGAAGGACCGCAACAGTATGATCGGTGGCCGAGAGTCTGTCGCCTGAGCTTCGGAGGCAGACATCGCAATAAGCTGGCGTCTTTTTCTTGCCAAAAGGCGGAACAACCGGATTAGTTTGAGAACAAAGTAACCACTGGCAAATGCACTTCCGAAGAATATTCCCATCCCAATAAAGGGCCCAGCCACTCCGTCAGTTTCGACTGATAGTCCCCACATCATTCCATAGATCCCTGTTATTAACACCGAGAGGATGAGAAAGAGAGTGCCAATAAGTGCCCCAAGGTTACTTGAAGTACCCCGCCGACCAATCTTCGAACTAAGGCGAACGCCTCGGCCAAAGGATCCACCCAACCACCTGAGGCGAGTCGGAGTGGCATATCGCAAGCGGGTGTTCGCGAATCTCACGTTTCGCAACCGTGGAATACGGTTCATAACCGAGCCACAAAAGAGGATCGCAAAACCGAACATGATAGCAACACCGAAGAGGAAAACCAGGCTCCCACCGATAAAGTCGATAACCTCTCGCATATTAGAACGTTCTATTTCAAGTGATTCTAATGAATTAAAGTGTTATCTAAACTCACCTACGATACACGTTATTTTGATAAATTTCGTAACAACGGGACGTTAACCTAAGTATTATGAATCTGCATTCTACAGGTTAACCTGGTATTCAAAAATAAGCGATGAATCGAACACCAGGAATCCATACTTTACGATCATCAACCTGTTTCAAGCTATCCTTCATGTATTGAAGATCTAACGTCAAACTTGAAAAACTGTTGATTTGAAATTTGTAATAGGTTTCGAAAACATGAATTGATTGAATATCTCCATTACCACCCTTTATATAGCCGTACCCGATAGCAAACTCATCATCGATACGACCCCAAAGATTGCCAACAATGTTCATCCCACCGCTAACATCCCAGTGGAAGTCAACTGCTGCATCTTCCTTTTGCCGATAGGCACGAAAAAAAATACCTAGGTTTTCCCCTAATTGTTGGTCGAAAGATCCCCCCATGCCCTGAAGCCTTTCGAACCCATCACCCGACACATTCAGAAAACGTTTGTTGGTTGTGTATGCCAATATTCGGTAGTGTCCTTCACCTAAAATACTTTCCGTACCAAAGCGAAGTTGAGTGACATAATATTGAAAATGCCGATTGGCGTCATCACCCGTTTTTAAGAACATCGCAACACTGGATAACGTCCATGAACCAAAATCAAACTCGACTAGACCTCCCCAATCATAGGAAGGTGGATTAGCCACCTGATCATTGATGAACATATTATTCATAAACTGGGTTAGTTCATCGTTAGCGTATTCGTTATCATCAACGTATATGGTGCTATCAAGAATCCCTCCTGTAATTCCAACACCTAGATTTTCACCAAATTCAAAATAGTGTCTATACCAAGCCTCAGTAATATAATCACGGCTCTTCCCATTTATGTTCTTCAGATCATCTTCCAAGGGATGTCCATTCGGTACAACCGGACCCATCCAAATATCGTTAAGCCCATTATCCGCAGAATATTGTAGCAACACATAAAATTCATCTATTTCGGTTGGCGTAAAATCCAACTCTAGATCCACTCCACCATTCCCTCTCCCTTTGTCCGCAACTAACCTCCCTGCCTCATCGATGTTGTCTTGAAAAAAACCGTATTGGTAAACGCCATTGAACGTGGCGTTGATTGAAAATTGATTATTGACGTTTATAGCGTGCGCGGAAGATGAAAATACCTGCAGTGCAAGCAATGTGTGGATTCTTGCATGTACCGGTTTTGAATAATTTACCATCAGTATCCGATACTATAAAATTTATTGCATTAGGGCTGTAGCAAGCAGGAGAACTGATTCACTTACTTCAACCACTGCTCCCGCAGTATCGCCTGTGGTACCGCCAATCCGCCTTAACATTATCGTCCGTAAAATTTTAAATAAACAAACCAGAATCAAGATTAACCAAATTTCTCTGAAGCCACAAACCAATATAATACCGACTAGGATAAGTAGCACCAGGATAAGACCCGCACGACGTGGTAAATGCTCAACAAGTGGGCTACCCAATCCATTTTGCCGGACATATCGTGTGGATATGAATAACAGCACCAACATAGTTCGACCCAAAACAGGTACCAACGTCAATGATAGCCAGGATTGAGACAGGAGGATGGATTTCAGTGCCACGAACTTTAGCAATAGGGTAAGAATCAGTGCAACAACACCAATTGGACCGCTACAGGGATCTTTCATTATCGCTAATGTTTTTTGGCGATCATCCAAACCGCCAATCCAGGCATCCGCACTATCGGCCAATCCATCCAGGTGCAATGCACCCGTCATTGCAACCCATACAACGAGCACAAAACTAGCATTGATATCAACGGGTATATTGCTGCCTAACCATCCTATTAAAGAGAGCAACAATCCAATAAGTAATCCGACCAATGGATAATATAGTAGGGAATGCCCCACTATTTTGGCATCTGGTGCATACCTGATTCGGATTGGCACTATTGTCAAAAACTGCAAAGCAACCAGGAACGACTTAAGTGGATTCAATTTTGAATTGCTCTATTGGCTTGCTAAAAGGTGTTGGCTGTTTAATTGAAGTAGATATGATAAACAAACCACCATGTTTGACCTCAAATTCTAACAATTTGGCGATGGGGTATTGATGGATATGACAAAGTAAAATCCGGATCACACCACCATGGGTTACTAACAATACACGTTGCTGTCCCCACCTCCTAAACAGGTCTTGCCAGGCATCTAACACACGAGATGCAAAATCCATCAGCGGCTCAGCTTTTGGTGGTGTATATTGCACCGGGTTTTCCCAAAATTTTTCCAGTGCATCGCCTTCCGTTGCCATAATATCTGCTGCTGAGCGACCCTCCCAAGCTCCGAAGTGGATTTCAGCAAATCGTTTTTCGGTGTGCAGTGAAAGACCATGTTGTAAGGCATACTCTTTGGCAAAAGCGGTACATCGTTGCAATGGAGAGGTAATAACCTGGTCCCAGTGATAGCCACCCTGAATGGCCTGCTTCATCTGTTCCAAGCCAATATGGGTCAGTGGATCGTCTGTACTCCCTCGAAAACAGCTTCCTCCTTCAACCTCGCCATGGCGCAAAAGTCCAATAGGGACCATCAATTCTGCCCAGTAACACAGGCTTCAGAAAAAGTTGCCATTTTGTTATGTAGTGCACAAGCTAGACGCAGTAAGGGTACAGTGGTTGCCGCACCACTGCCTTCACCCAAACACATACCCAAATTTAGCAGGGGTTGCGCATTAATGGCATCGAGCACAACTGTATGTCCGGGTTCGGCTGAACGATGCGAAAGAAGAAACCAGTTACTGGAATTAAGGCATAGTTGGGTAACCGTAAGCGCTGCGACCGAACTGATAAAGCCATCGATTAGTACCGGCAAACCCAATTGTGCACATCGCATATAACTCCCTACTAAAGCAGCTATTTCAAATCCACCAAGACGACGTAATGCTTCGAGAGGCAATTTAAGGTATTGTCTATGCAGATCCAAGGCCCGATTGATGATATTACATTTGCGTGCTACGCCTTGTCTATCTAAGCCTGTTCCAGGTCCAGCAAGCTGTTCAGTAGGAGAATTTAGCAACGCACAGGCAAGCGCCGCAGCGGAGGTCGTATTACCAATACCCATTTCCCCGCCAATAAACAGGTGAGCACCATTGAGTCTGGCATTCTCCACTGCTCGTCGTCCCACATTCAGCGCCGCGAAAAGCTGATCTTCGCACATAGCGGGGGCCTGACAGAAATTGGCTGTCCCTGGACCTAGATTACAGTTCACTACCGGGTCCGAGCACTCTGTGTTTTTGACAAGACCCAGATTAAACACTTCAAGTTCAGCGTTGAGTTCCTGAGCCAGAACACTGATCGCTGCACCCCCACCCACGAAGTTCTTTAGCATCTCACCTGTGACAGATTGGGGAAAGGCCGAAATACCTTCCGCAACAACACCATGGTCGCCAACAAATACGACGATGTAAACCTTGTCCACACAAGGATGCTTGTTGCCCTGCATTGCCGATAAGCGAACTGCGATTTCCTCAAGCCTCCCTAATGCGCCCCGCGGTTTGATCAAGTCTAACTGGCGCGTTTCAGCTGCTAGCCGGGCAGCATCATCTAATTTAGCGACAGTTTCAAACAACCAAGCAGTTTCAATCACCAGGGTTTTCCTTTTAACACATGTGGCAATCCAGCTACAGTAAGAATGACCCGATCACAAATTTGCGCCAGTTCCTGATGCAAGGCACCTATGTTATCGCAAAAGCGCCGGCTAAGTTCCCCCATCGGTACTACTCCCATATTGGTTTCGTTACTGACTAAAATGATTTGTCCCGGCACCGCAGACAAAGCCGACAGAAAGCCAGCACGTTCATATTCGAACACTCTGTCATCTTCGGTTGTCAGCATATTAGTTACCCATAGAGTTAGGCATTCAACGAGTAAACAGCGTTCTGGAGCGGCGTGTTCTACCAGTGTGGATGCTAGCTTATAAGGTTCCTCGATCAACTTCCAGTTCGGTGGACGACGAGCGCGATGGGTAGTAATTCGCTCACACATTTCAGCATCCTCCGCCTTCGCTGTTGCGATATAGCTAACACCAAACCCAGTTTCATTTGCCAGGCTTTCGGCAAGCCTGCTTTTACCAGAGCGGACGCCACCGAGAATCAAAGTCTTGTTAAATGAATTACCCGATAGGGTTTGATTATCCGGACATTGACTGTGCACTTGGGATGCAGTTTCGAACGCCATTACATGACTACCCTATGATTCAATAATTTCATTAATTTGTCAGTGTCCAAATATTGATCCACGGCAGAAGCCAGCCGTTCTATCGAAGACTGACGTAGCCCGTGATAGTCAAATTCATGGACCTCACTCAAGCCTGCCCATGCAAGGACTGAGTCACAGGCTGCATTGCCTTCGAACAAGCCATGCACGTACGTCCCGAGGACTAATTGATCTAGGCTAATTGATCCATCCACACCATGATTCAAATCTAAAGCTGGCCGCGCTAGAGCAGGCCCCGAAGTGACGCCTGCATGAATTTCGTAACCACTAACCTGTGTATCGGAAAAGGTAAGTTTGCCACTTACATTGCGTAATTGTTTTCTAGAAGACAGTCGGGTTTCCATATCGAAGAGACCGATACCATCTGCACTACCCGGAGTACCTTCGAGCCCTAATGGATCATGGATTTTTTTTCCTAGCATCTGAAAACCGCCACAGATGCCAATCAACTTACCACCATAGCGCAAGTGTTTATAAATCGCATCAACCCAGCCTTCCTTACGTAGCCAAGCAAGGTCAGCACATACACTTTTCGAACCTGGCAAAATGATAAGATCGGCTGACGGAATCGCTTCACCTGGACCGATAAATCTTAATTTTACTTGCGGATGCAAACGCAATGGATCAAAGTCAGTATGATTACTGATACGTGGCAGCACGGGAACGATGATAGTAAGCTGGCCTATTTCAACTGAAGTCTTATCTGGCCGTTCACAAGGCAGTGCGTCCTCTGCTTCCAAATGCAAACCGATTAAATAAGGCAACACCCCAATCACCGGTTTTCCAGTATATTGTTCTAGCCAATCCAGACCAGACTGCAATAGAGCAAGATCGCCACGAAATCGATTAATAACGAACCCCATGACACGTTTTCGTTCAGATTCACTCAACAACGAAAGCGTACCCACAATATGTGCGAATACACCGCCACGGTCAATATCAGCAATAAGAATTACCGGACAATCGACCGCTTCGGCAAATCCCATATTAGCAATGTCATTATCACGCAGATTGATTTCGGCAGGTGATCCTGCTCCTTCCACAATAACTAAGTCATAAGTATCCGATAAACGTCGATAAGATTCCAATACCGCCGTTCGCGCTATACCCTTATAAGTGTGGTAATCTTGCGCGTCCATGTTGCCTAAAACATGTCCTTGAATAATAACTTGCGCCCCAAC
Source organism: uncultured Methylococcales bacterium (assembly GCA_964653275.1). Taxonomy (GTDB): domain Bacteria; phylum Pseudomonadota; class Gammaproteobacteria; order Methylococcales. The sequence goes on along the minus strand of CAZZET010000069.1, from coordinate 349 downwards.
ATCGGTATTGGGTTTGAGTAATACTGGATTCATATCGGTATGGGCTTGTAGGTCGCAAGCCAGTGCCTGCACAGCTTGGGCACGACCAATTTCGCCGCCATTAGTAGTCACGACACTGTTGAGCGCCATATTTTGCGGTTTAAAAGGCGCCACCGAGATTCCGCGATGCCTAATCCAACGGCATAACGCCGTTACCAGCAAACTTTTACCCGCATCTGACGTCGTACCCTGAATCATCAATGTACCGACATTCATAAATTAACCTAATTTCTGGTTAGGTTCGGTGACATTTCGCAACACCAACGCCAACCTTTCCCAATCATCATCTCCACCCGGCAAACCGATACGC
>CAZZET010000068.1:0-20289 GCA_964653275.1 uncultured Methylococcales bacterium | reverse complement strand
GTCGTCCTAGTGGATTCTTTGTCGGGAGTACTTTTGGATGACTTACTGGTCCCCTCTAGCGCACTCTCTTCGAGCACTGTACTAACACTTTGTTTGGCCTTAACCGTCGAAAAGTTACCGACCTCAAATAAAGGAATGAGGTTCAGCACGCCGCTCTTATTTTTCTTGAAATCGAAACTCGCGCCAGTGGATTGGATGGATCGTATCATCACTTGCTGTTGCTGAAGATCGACACTGAACCCGTCAATGGAAAATTGAGGGATATCGATCAACGATGTGTTTTGGTCCTTTTCCATTAATTGAAACGCATCCAATTTCAACTGTCCTTCATAGATTAAAAGTTGCGGATTTTCGGCAACGCCATCGAATTCATACTTCACCTCCATACCCAGCTCACCTTGGGGGATTGCAAAATTAACAATGTCTTGGATATAGGCCCAGAGACGCGGTAATTGCGCCTTTTTCAGTTTCAATTCACCATGAGACCTCAATGGTTCCACGGTAATATTTCCTTCCCAGTAAATCTCGCCGGTGCCGTCGACAACCGAACTGAAACGATACATCGAATCCTCATTGGGAACGGTGGAGACTTGGTTTAAGGCAAAATCTACAGGACCCAATACAGTTTTATAAGGCGTCGGATGAGACAAATCCTCGAAATCGACCTGACCCTCATCAATATGCAGAAAACGAATTCTTAACGGTAGGATACTGGACCTTTCTTCAACAGAGTCATCCACCTCACTCTCACTTTTTGCGAGCAAACTAGAAAAGTTAAACTCACCCTCAGATAGCACTGCGATACGCAACCTAGGTTTTGTTAAACGCACCTCGTCCAAACGATAAACCCATTCAAAGAGAGAAATGGCTTCTAGATCAGCAAAAAGTTCCTCGAAGCTAACAAAGTTCTCGGTATTAGAGTCTTCAATTTCGAAGTTTTGCAACCTCAAAGTCAACAAGAATGGATTAAACTCCGCTTTGGCGAGTGAATTGTCGCGTCCAGTTTGTTCATAGATTATCTTGGGTAGTTGTGACTCGATCAACATGGGAACCAGCAAAAAACCAAACATGGAATACGCAAGCAACATCGTAACCACAGTGATTGTCGGTTTTTTTAATTTAACCAGCCATGAAACTTTTTCGGAACGTGCCATGTATTCTCACCTAGATGCAAAATTCATATTTATCAACATTACCCCATTCAAGACCTGGGCATAATATCGTCATTTTCCGGCAAACAGAAATGTACGAAAGGCCTAATGAGTTTTCAATAACAGGAATGAAGAAGGCAAAAATGGGTTTTATGTCGATGGAGAGGCAGAATTACCTGGGGGTAAGCACGGCTTATGGAAGGGAATCATTATGCGTCGTCACCACGAAAGGTGTAAGCAATCCAGCCTAGACAGAATTTTTTACAAGGCGCATTAATGATTAATTTATATTATTGATTAACAGCACATTTTTAAAATGGCATCAATAATGCTTTTAAGAATCTAAATTAACTTTCTTCAATTTTATATTTAGGTTAAACCATGAGTAGGATTAAAAGTTATATTAAAATTTTCGGGATCCTCCTCGGGATATACGCCATATTTAGCCACCAGTTTTTCAAGATGGCGATGCGGCGTATCGGGAAGCGATGGGCGAGCCGCTGAGTATGTTTTGTCGGGCATAAATCTCGCGGATTTACTAATTTTAATAAAATTATCGTTCCATCGATTTGGCACCGGTTAGGATCAACCTCCTAACCGGTATTTTTTTATTAGATCCTTTGCTTTAATCGACTACCCACTTCATTATTCTTGGTACTTTTCATCGGATACCTCCTCGTAAATCCCTGTCAATTTACGTTTAAATTCCAAGGTTACAGCCCGTGCATCACGCGTATTTTCCACGACGCGGGGGGTAATCAAAATCACTAACTCTTGTTTAACTACACTGGTGTCGGTGGTTCCGAATAAGAAGCCAATCAACGGTAGATTGTACAAAAATGGAATACCACTTTCAGATTCAGTTGTTGTTTCGGATATCAACCCACCCAGTACCAACGTTTCCCCACTTTGAACTGCTACGGAACTCTTGATCTGCCGCTGGAAAATATCAGGATTTCCACTGTCACCAAAACTCGCTTCAGCCGCGTTATCGACTTTTTGGTCGACGTCCATAATTACCAACCCGCCGGGATTTACCCGAGGTTTGACTAATAAGGTGACCCCTGTATCCTGTTGTTGAAATTGGCTCGTGACCAAAGGATCTGCGCCCCCACTAGTATTGGTTGTTGAACTGGTCCGAATAGATATTTGGTCGCCAACTTTAATGCTGGCCTCCTGGTTATTTAATACCATCAACGAGGGGGATGAAACCACATTGATTTTAGAATCGCTGGCCAGCGCGTTCAAAACAACACTAACGTCGTTGGCTGCCAGAACGTAAGAGAAACCTGACGCTGCAGCCGCAAAAGTAGCGGGAACGTTTGGATTGATGGGTATTGTTGAATCCTTTAAGATCCCGGTACCCAGGAAGCTGCCACCTTTGTGTTCGAAGAACCATTGCAATCCATACCTCAATTTGTCGGTCAACCGCACTTCGATAATGGTCGCGTCGATCAATACTTGGAGGGGAACGATATCCAGTTTTTTGATAACTTCCTCAATGATTTCGTATTCCTGGGCGGTGGCGACAATAACCAGGGAATTATTGGTCGCGTCGGCAATAATGCGGACCTCGCCAACATCATCCAGGGAAAGTTGTTTTTTCGATAGGTTTTTCCGAAGGGGTTGTTTAATCTCGGCACTAATTTCTTTTGGTTTCAGATTGGGAGCGACAACCGCTGACGGAATCTCATTTTTCTTTTTTCGGCCGCCAAAAATGTCATTGAGGGTTTGTGCCAGTTCAACGGCATCAACATTTTGAACTCGGTAGACGTGCGCTCCACCGCTGGAGGTCGTGTTGATTTTGTCTAGGCGATTTATCCACAATGCTGCCTGCTTCAAGTATTCCGGTTGAGGAGTAATCACCATCACTGCATTGAGTCTTTCTATCGAGACCAGACGAAACATACCTGCCACTGGTGAATCCCCACCTTTACCAAAAAGATTTTCCAACTCCTTGATCAAGGTGGCCGAATCCACATTAGACAATGGATAAATGCCAACCGACATGCCTTTGAGGAAGTCAACGTCAAATATCGATACTGTTTCTAAAATGCTTTCCAATTCCCTGGAGGTACCTGCAACCATCAAGAGATTCCTGAATATATCAGCACGTACCACTGCCTTGGGTGGCAACAGAGGCGCTAAGATCTTCTGCATTTCCTGAACACCAATGTAGCGAAGTGGTATTATCTGGATATGGAATCCCGATGGAAGTCGCTTGCCAGCCACGCCAAATTGTGACATTTGTGCTCCAGACAATGCTTGGGCAGCCGGTTCGATTCGATATAACCCATCCTCATGGAGCAACACCACGCCATTCATACGCAGGATCATTTCCAAAGTCGGGAGTAATTCCTCCTTGGTTAATGGTCTTGACGTTTGTAGAGTTACACTGCCCCCTACTTTTGGATTAATAACATAGTTTTTGTTTAGTGTGTCACTGAGGATAACTTTGGCAACTTCGCTCAAATCAGCACCATCGAAATTAAGCGTATATTTGCCTTTTCTCTTCGATTCTTGCAATGTATGAGGCGTTTTTCTTTTGCCGACGAAATAGCCTGTACCCGGATAAACCGTTGACTCTGCTTCGACATATTCTTCTTCCGGTGAGTACGTAGGTTCATCAAGACCCACTACTTCCGTTTGTGCTTCAACATCCTGTTCGACAATGGCTTCTAATGGGCGTTTTTTGGGATGGTCACAAGCTGCCAGCAAAACGGTCATGACTAAAAATGCACAGCAAACTTTAATTTTTAAGCATTTCATGTTTGATTTTTCAATTAATATTTCTGATGCTCTGTCATATTGGATTGATGGGAAAAGCTAGTCGATAAATCATTTGCCACAAGGCACATCTAGCAGGAAATTAAGAGCCCTTTCCAATCGGTGTAACGAGGCATTGCAAGCCCGCAGTAAAAAACTTACGAGAAAAACAGGCTAGACCTATATTCATTTCTTTGACCGTTTTTTTACTCTAGATTTTCTCGATGGTCTAAGTGCTTTTTTCGGTTTGGGTTTTCGCAACTTGAGCTCTTCATTAGAATTTCCGGCAACAAATGTGACCCGGTCTTCAAATAACTCCCTAACTTCCCAGCCCTCTACAAAGTCACCTTCTCTAACACGGTCATATTTTCCCTTAGAATCCAAAAGTAGCGCGGTCATACCTTCGGCAGTGGTATAGACGCCCATTAATTTTGCGTTCAGCTTTTTTGAAACAACTGCAACATTGGGACTAATGACACCTTCCGGTTCATCTTCCTTAGGTTTGCGATCGGTAAAAAACAAAGGCCTCTCTACAATTTCAATAAAGGTCTCTTGTGGGTCCAGCGAAAACTTACCCACTTTGATAGGCTCGGAAGGATTCCCCGAATTGGTATCGACGATCTCTGGAGGTCCAAACCTATAGTTGATAACTACCCATTCTAGGAAAGCAAAAACCAAAAGAAAAAGGCAACAACCCGCCAAGATTGCAGTTAAACCATACTCCTTATGTATCGCAACTTTCATCGCCTTCATTCCCTCATATAGCCAACAACTTCAAAATCGACATTGAGCTTACTGGACGATACTAACTTCCGTGTCTTTTTATCCCGACGACGGCTTTTTACAGACCGAATATTCAATTTATCTATGATCAGCATCGGCCTTTCTGACTCAAGTCTGTGTAAGACCGATTTCAATACTTGCATATTTCCCGACATGCGGACTTTTATTCCGATACGGACAACTCCATTTTCTTCCCGACCAGGGAGTACTTGAGTACTAGTCAAACCACCGCCAGCCGAAGACACAGCCGATTTGATTAATTTTTGCAAATCCGCTGAAGCCAACGCATTGGTTTTTCTAACTATAAAATTATTGTTGGACGCTTGCTTTTTTTTAATTTCCGCTACACGTTTTAAAACAGAGTTTTTTTGTGATGCAATCCGTTTATAACGCTGTAATTTAAACTCCAAGTCATCGATTGATTCCTGATAACCATTGGCAATAGATAAAAGAGGCATAACGGCTACCATATAGAAAACGCCTATAATGCCTATCAGGACGGTGATTGCTAGCCAACGATCACGATTTTGAATCAGCTGTCCGTCCATTTTCTCTCTTATTAAAAACCTCAGTTACAATTTGAAACCGTTCTAATTCGGTTCTTTTATCTTGCGTCACCGGGGAAACAAAATTAGTATTTTGAAACAATGGAGATGATTCAATCGTTTCAATCAGCAAGGATGCTGCTGGCGACTGGCCCTGTATTTTTAAACGTTTGTTTTTATAATCGAAATTGGTTAGCCAGGAATTGTCAGGAATCAGCTTGGTTAATTCCTCCAAGGTTTCCATCATAATGGGTTCGGTGCGTTTCTTTTCGAGCAAAAAACCCAATTCCTTAAGTTGTGTATCAGCCTGCTTTTTCATAGACTGGACTCTGTTGGCAACTTTGCCTATATTCGAAACTTCCATTTCAAGACGGGTTAAATAGGTTTTTTTTGCCCAAATTGGGAGGACCAAAATCAAAATTAAAAGTAAGCATAAAACGCCCGACAAGGTTAAATTTAATAATTTTGGTAAATCCCGTTTCTTTGACCTAGATGCTACTGGAAGTAAGTTATACAAAGGCTTGGAAAAATTCTTTTCACCGTCAGCCACTGCCATATCGACAATATTTGGTCGCAATCCCCATTCGAATAACTCCTGTAGCATCTCATCGAGACTTGAACGCAACACTAATGCAAGCTCAACTTTAATGTGGTTAGAGTTAGTTAATTTCTCCACCACTCGTGCGTCGTAATAGACTTGATCGGCATTGAAAGGTGTTTGGCGGTCCATCTCGAAAGCAACCACCTTTGACAAATTTTCCTGGGTTGCGGCTGGCAATTTAAACACTTTCAGCAAACCCTGGTCCGAACCTAGCCGGAGTATAATTTCAGTATCAGTCAGCTCTTTTTGCTCGGAAAATAAAAGATGCAGGGCCCGTTTCCCGTCATTGTTCAGAGGAAATACCCCTAAATTCCGGTTAACACCGTCGCTGATGTGTATTAATTCGATCGCCCCACTTGTCTTCGTTAATACCAGAAAATCGCGTTTTCTTTTAATCAGTTCAAAAAACCATGGTGGAACCAAAGCGCTGAGCTCAGCCATCCACCATCGCCAAAACTTTCCAAAATCTAATGGAATATCTGTATTTAAATCAATCATTACCGTAAGGGCGGGGGAATCTATTAATTGGTTTTTTCCACGTGCAATTTCGTGGCATTTTGGGAAAACAATGAATTTTGGCCCACCGCGAACCGACTCCATTGCAAAACTGTAAAAGGTACTCCAGATGGCGTACTCTTTTTCGTTACTATCGCCGATACTGCTGTGACAATATCGCCTGTCATTCGTGCCTCTGTCCTTATACTATAGAAGTTATCTGTTTTTCCGCCAGCACTTACACCTTGAATTCCTTGAAATTCATTTGTTAAATCTGAGTCGTCTAGATTCTCTGATCGTGAAAGAATAAATTCTTCCACCGTTGATATATTGATATCAGGAAGGGCCAAAAGTGCTTCTTTTGATGCGACTGCGGGTTCAATACCAGGTTCACCCGAATAAATCGTAATCAATGGTTTTATGGCCCGGTAAACATCATAATTCACACCCTGCACTAACCCAAATTCCTCAATTGATTGGAAAGGACCATTTCGAGGGCCGTAGTCGCGCCCGACATCCTGATAATCATCCTCTTCGGCACCTTTTAGATGAGTTAAATCATCATCATCTCGCCAATCCAACACCGCATCAGCCAAAGATTCCGCATCTTCATCGTTCAAACCAGCGCTGGAAAATACACTCCGAAGAACCGGGCCATCCGTATGGTTCAAATCAAATTTCCCCGCTTCATCAAAGATTTGCACACGAACCTTTCCTCCACCTAAAGGAATTTCATAGACCGTTCCATCGGCCTTCCATTTAATATCTAGATCCGATTGGAGCAACATCATCATGCCAAAATAGAGACCTCCATCTGCCAACGCCCCATATATAGCTTGTTGTTTTGTATTACGAATCAGGCCAGTCTCTCGACGCATAGTCAACGTAAAACTTCCAGCCATTATGCTCAATAAAACAATAAACCATAGTACGATGACCAAGGCAGCACCCGACTGTCTCCGATTCTTGTACGGTCTTCTAACCTGCATTTCTTATCAGAGTTTAACGATTAGGCCACAGCAACACCGCACTCTATGGCGTTGTGCTTGGAAAATATGTTCATGGTGCTGAATTGAATGCCCCCATACGCTTTGTATCAATGCACCGACAGGGATTCCCTCACTAAGAACCCCGGATGTGTTGAGCAGGTGAAATACGCTGACGCAAATACCCACTCTCAGCTTTGATTCGAATCAACCCGAAAACGGACCAAAAATGGCGGCCAGGATTGCTCTGGCTTATCGTGGAATCGTAAATCTAGCTTGATCAGATCCGGCAAGTACTCTCTATCCTCCCAATCATTCTGCCAATTCGCTTCCTCACCAAATGAACTGGAACCAAAATAGCTTAGGTCCATTTGTTTTATAGCCTCAAATAAAATTACTTCGTTTTTAACAGAATCATCACCATCAAAAGTGGGAAAAAATGGTTCAACCGATATCTTTAGTTTCCGCTCTTTATCTTCGTCAAAAACCAATGTGAATTTTTGGAGTCCATTGCGTGCGGGAAGCGAAGATACAAATTGCAGAGAATTTTCGGTACCAATAAAGGAAAATTGCTTCTCATCATCACTAAAATCATCGAATACAGGTTGCGCACTCGAGATTCGTGATCGCAAAAAATTCTGAACGATCACAAGGTTATTTGTTTCAATGACGCGTCGTTCTCCTGCATCCCAACTGGTTACGCCAATACGAAATGCGCTGAACAACAGCGCCATAATGACTCCTAGCAAGGTCATTCCAATGAGGACCTCTACAAGCGTAAACCCGGTCTGTGGCTCGCGAAACTTTGAGCGATTTTCTCCTTTGACGAGGTTGTTGACGAAAAAATTCACTATATTACTAAGATTTGGATTGCAACCGAAGAGTCGTCAAGGTGATAGAACGAGGTGAGTCACCGGCTCCCCAGGCAACTTTTACCTGAATCCGATAGGGGGAAACAGATAGACTATCGAGATCCAGTTCTTCCAATCCAGGGTCGTAAAGACTGATACTTGTCACCCACACAAATCGATCATCAAACTCACCGATGGATTCTCCTTCTTCAAGTGTGATTGCAGTCGCCTCAGCCAATTGGGATTCTGCCAGCAAAACAGCTGTACTATAGTCATCTGAAACTCCCGCCAACTGTACATTACCAGAGAATACTCTAAGCAAAATACCCAGCGACAACGCGAGTATGGAAAAAGCAACCAAGATTTCCAGTAAGGAAAACCCCCGTTGCAACTTCAATTTTCTACTCGCGAAACCACTTGACCGGTAAGCCAATTTACGTCGATATGGTACTTGCGTTCCTCGGCCTCCAACGTGACTCGACCACCTGTCGATGAACCATCGGGGAAAAATCTAATTGCACCTTCCTCAGCACCGGTGATTTCAGATTCAGCGGTAACGAGTTTAAGTCGGACAGAATCTGACAAGTGATAAACCTTTTTTTTCCCACTGACACTGTACAAATTTTTCTCAAGATTCAAATAAAACTCGGATTCATTAGCGGTAATCACTGCGTAAGACCGGGAATGGCGTAAGGCGGAGGCCACATCTCTTGCCGCCGATTTCAGTTGTATACTAGCCAGTCCACGAACTAGATTGGGTCCTGTGATTGCAGCAGCCATCACCATGATAACCAGTACTACAATGAGCTCAATAATCGTGAAACCCTTATCGCAGCGCGTATTCCCAGGCATCCTCCAAGCACAATTCCAATACCAGGGCACCCGCCAAATCAGACTCGTTGTTCTTCGGTTATTCCCATCCGAGAACATCCCTATCCTCACCTTCACCACCTTCCGAGTTGTTGGCGCCAAGTGTAGATAGATCAAATTTACCGTGCTCTCCAGGGGAGACATACCGATATTCATTGCTCCAAGGATCTTTAGGCACTTTTTGCTTCCTCAAATACGGGCCACTCCAAGAACTAATATCGGATGGAGCTTCAACCAATGCCTTCAATCCTTCATCGCTAGTCGGATATCGGCCTACATCTAAGCGATACATATCCAGAGCTGCAGACAGATCTTCCATCTGAATTTTTGCAGCCTTGGTTTTAGATTCGCTTAACCGCTTCATTACCTGTGGCCCAACAACACCCGCTAATAATGCCAATATAGCAATCACAACCAATAATTCGACCAATGTAAAACCACGAGTGCTTTTCATGTCGAAGCGTTTATTAAAAAAATACTTTGTATTCACTTCTTTTCCTTTAGGTCTCTTTAACAAAAAATATAGACGGGTCGAGATAGAAAACATATCAATCACGGTAACTTAGCTTGGTATCCAAAGGGTTATTCAAAAATTTTGATCTGCGGATTTTAAAACGCCAGATCATTGACACTCAATATTGCCATCAAAACTGAAACAATAATTCCTGCAACGAGTATACCCAACCCGATAATTAATACAGGTTCGATCAGGTTCAACACACGTTGAATCGCAACCTTTACCTCTTTATCATAGACAGTAGCGACTTTTTCTAGCATTTCTTCCAATTTCCCAGTTTCTTCACCAAGTTTTATCATTTGAATGGCCATTTTTGGAAACAATTGCGATTCAATTAATGGACCGGACAACTCCCTCCCTTCTTTCAAACTGTTAGTGGCAACCTCAATTTTTTCAGCGATAACACGATTGCCCAACGTTTCCTTCACTATCGAAAGAGCAGACAACATTGGAACACCATTGGTTAACAGTGTCCCCAAGGTTTGACTAAAACGGGTCACTTCTACCTTAACGATAAGATCACCTACCAAAGGGATTTTTAGAAACCGGGTATCCCATACATAGCGCCCTTCTTTGTCTGACAGCTGAAACCGCATATAACTGACCCCGAGGATGACTATACCAATCAGTACCCACCAGTAACTCTGTAACCAATCGGCGACTGAAATAACTATTTGTGTTGATACCGGCAATTCTGTCCCAGCCATATCGAACATTTCTTTAAATTGGGGAACTACAAACGTCAACAGCACCAATAATGACGTTAAAGCCATAACCAATAAAATAGTTGGATAAATCATTGCCGTAGTGACGGTATCTCGGAGTTCTTTGGATCTATCCAAATAGTCAGAAAGCCGTTTCAACACCGGAGCAAGGCTTCCTCCGGCTTCACCAGCACGAATCATATTCAGATAAAATCGGGTAAAAGTTCCTTCTTGTGCTTCCAACGCGTCGGATAGATTATTCCCTCCACTTACCCGTTCAAGGACATCTTCAACTAACTTGAAGAGATTGCTATTCTCATCACTCAAATCCATGAGCAGAGAAAGGGATCGGTCTAAAGGTAAACCCGCTTCCGTTAGAGTCGCAAGCTCACGGGTAAATATTGTTATTTCACTCGACGAAAGACGGTCTTTTGTCGACTTGTTCGAACGGAGCCAGGCAAACGACTTGGACTTAGCTAGAACAACTTCTATCGGGATGTACCCATCTTGTTGAAGTTTACAAATCAATGCTGATTCATCTTGGGCATCGCTATAATTGCTTACAGTTAGCCCATCACGCGTTACGGCTTTGTAGAAATAATTGGGCATGTTACGCGTCAGTAGTAACCCGCATTACTTCTTCAAGTGTCGTTTGCCCCTCAACCGCCTTCCGCAAGCCATCACTGTACATCGAAGCCATCCCGCCTGTTAATGCCATTTCATGGATTTTGTTGGCTTCAGCATGACTCATAATTAACCGCCGAATTGAATCGGTCATTACCAAAAATTCAACTATGGCCATCCGCCCTGAATATCCACTACCTCCACATTTGTCACATCCTCCAGGATTATATAAAGTAAGGTCCTCGATTTGTCCAAAACGGTGTAATTGTAATTCTTCGACGACCTCGGATAAGGCCTTATAGGGTTGTTTACAATGGCTGCATAATTTTCGTACCAACCGCTGGGCCAATATGCCATTGACTGTTGAAGTCAACAAGTAATCTTCCAGCCCCATATCTAGCAGTCGAGTAACCCCTCCAGCGGCATCATTTGTATGCAAAGTGGAGAGAACCATGTGCCCAGTCAACGCTGCCTGAACAGCAATGCGGGCCGTTTCCAGATCCCGCATTTCCCCTATCATTATGATATCGGGATCTTGCCGAACAATAGAGCGGAGAGCACTAGCAAAAGTTAGCCCAATATCATTCTTAGCCTGAATTTGGTTGACACCCTCAAGTTGATACTCTACTGGATCTTCGACGGTGATAATTTTCCGCTCCGGTGTATTTAGCTTATGCAGGGCTGTATAGAGTGTGGTGCTCTTACCACTGCCAGTAGGTCCGGTAATCAAAATAATACCATGGGGCATCGCCAAAACATCATGAAACTGCGATAAGGTATCACTTGCAAAACCCAATGTCGTGAAATCCAGTACCACGTTCTCCTTATCCAGCAAGCGTATCACCACGCTTTCACCATACATAGTTGGAATGGTAGAAACACGCAGATCCAATTCCTTACCTTGGACTTGGACTTTAATACGACCATCCTGGGGCAAACGTCGTTCAGCGATATTCAGCTTTGCCATTATCTTTATTCTGGATATGACCGCCGCCATTGAACGTACTGGTGGAGCTTCAACATCACGTAAAACGCCATCCACTCGTAGCCGAACCTTTAACTGCTGTTCAAAGGGTTCCACATGAATATCCGAGGCCTTAGTTTCCAGGGCCTGTTGGAAGATTAAATTGACCATTCGAATGACCGGCGCTTCACTGGCGAGATCCTTTAGATGTTCAACGTCATCTTCATCGATTTCTCCATCACCACCAAAGCTGTCGACGAGCTGGTCCATCTGTGACTTCCCAGCACCCAATTGCCTTTCTATAGCACTTTCAATCTCCGATGCGATACCTACCCAAGGCAAAATTGGCTTGCTACAGGCCAAACTCATTGCATCTATAGCATAGACGTTCAACGGATCGGCCATAGCAAGCACCACAGAGTCTTCACGATCCTCGATTCCAACTATTTTATGCTGCTTTAGAAAGCGTAAAGAGACGTTTTCCGTTAAGGGTGACACTTCTGGGTAATCATTGGTACCCGCCAGAAAAAAACCACCTACTTCGGACAAGATTTCCGCAACATCTTTTTCCGATACCATACCCAGTTTCACCAGCAAAGTGGACAAGGGTTCGTCGTCCGCTTGAGCTGCAAATCGTTGCGCACGGGTCAGTTCTGTTTCCCGAAGTTTACCTGAGCTAACCAAAGCTTCAGCAAATTTTTGATAAAGGCTCGACGACCCGCTCTGCTCGGATTCTTCGATTTGAACCTTAGATTCAGATCGGTCTTTGTGTTCAATTGTAGTGACCAAGGAAATGTCCGAATTACCCATAGATATATTGATCTTAGCAGCTAATTAACCCATGTGAATTTCTGTCTTCTAAATTTGGAATTTTCGTAACAAAAGCCACCATACAGTTTCAGCCGACATTACGTCGATCCCAACTATGTTTGGTCCCTCCATAACTCCCACCTCGCTTTGACATTCGGAATCATAAGCATTTCCCAATATCAGACAAGTTTGTTGCCGACCCCAAGCGCCAGTCAACTTAGGATCTGTCGCCATATAAAGTGTCACCCCTGGAATATCCAACGCCGCCGCCAAATGCGAAAGTCCTGTGTCAACCCCCACAACTCCTGCCGCTCTGGACAAAAGACCTGCAATCTGGGTGATATTCATTTTTGGCAATACTGATACCGCACTGCAGGACGAAGCAATTTCCTGAGCACGATTTTTTTCATTGGCATCACCCCAAACCAGAAAAATGCGGAAACCGGCTTTTTCGGCTAAAAAGGCCAATTCAATCCATTGATCCTGAGGCCATAGCTTAGATGGCCAGCTACTCCCATGTAAAAATACCAGATAGGGTTTACTCTCAGGAAATTCAAAATCCCCCTTATTCAATCCATAATCAATCTCCGCAGGACAACAATAATCAAGTACAGCAGCAAACAATTCGCGCACGCGATTTATGGCATGATTTCCTTTTACAATGCGAATACGTTTTTCGTAAGCAACCGAAGCCAACGGTTCACGGCATGATTGCCGAGTCATCCCATAACGTGTACCACGAGCAAAACGCGCAACAATCGCACTTTTAATTAATCCTTGGGCATCGATGATCCGATCATAATGACGACTTCTGAGATTGGCAAAGGATTCTTGAATATTTCGCTCAGCCCAAGCCATTGACCAATTCTTACGCCAGCGCCTGATTGCAATCGGGATAACACGATCGACTGCGGGATGCCAGGACGGAATTTCCGAAAACGTTTCTTCGGCTACCCAATCAAACTGGATTCCCGGCACATTTCGCACTGCATCAGTAACTGCCGGTAGGGTGTGAATTAAATCACCCAGGGAGGAGGTTTTAATAATAAGGACCCTCATCAATAAACACTAGTCAACCAATCTCTATGTTCCTGACTTCTTCCATGGACCACTTCAAAGTATAACGACTGCAATCGTTCAGTAACCGGCCCTCTTCCACCGTTGCCGATGGAGCGCCCATCTAACTCGCGGATTGGCGTGACTTCTGCTGCTGTTCCGGTAAAAAATGCTTCATCGGCGATATAGACTTCATCACGAGTAATACGTTTCTCGACCACATCTAATTCGCATTGATTAGCGAGAACACAAATTGTATCTCGAGTAATACCTTCCAATGCAGAGGTCAAATCTGGTGTATAAAGCTTTCCATTTCGAACAATAAAGATATTTTCTCCACTACCTTCAGCAACATATCCTTCATGATCCAGCAACAGGGCTTCATCAAATCCGGAGCCTAATGCCTCCTGAAGAGCTAGAATAGAATTCATATAATTTCCATTCGCTTTCGCCTTACACATCAAACTATTCACGTGATTACGAATAAACGACGAAGTATGAATGCGAATACCCTTTTCCATATTCTCTGCACCAAGGTAAGCACCCCATTCCCAAGCTGCTACCATAACGTGTACTTTCAAATTGTCAGCACGTAGGCCCATTCCCTCTGCGCCATAGAAGCACATAGGGCGGATATATGCACTGTCCAAACCATTTTTATGCACTGCTTCACACTGAATTTGATTCAGTGTGCTTTTATCGTAAGGGATTGCCATTTTTAGAATATGAGCTGACCTGAAAAGCCGATCGGTATGCTCTTGTAAACGAAATATCGCAGTAGCCTGTTCTGCTTTATACGCTCGTAAGCCTTCAAATACGCCAGCGCCATAATGTAATGTATGGGTCAACACATGAACCTTTGCATCCCGCCAGGGATACCATTCACCATCAAGCCAAATAACACCGTCTCTGTCCGCCATCGACATTATCAATCCTCCTAAAATTTCCGCATGGTTCTGAAATTGTTATTAAATCTGTTTATTAAAAAACTTGTGGCGAGCTTACCAGGAACAGCCATCTGGGTAGATTACCCTGTTCTCCAGCACACCCCTAGTACCTCAGTCGATAAAAAAACCGATATTACGGAAGAAGATAACCTACTAGATTAGAAGGCAAACAGACGTAGGTATAACCTTTCTAGTTTGTTTAATGAAGCTATCGATCATTTAAGTCTCGTATTTCATTGGTTCTCTGTGGATTGGGGTACCAATAGTTTATCCCAAATCCTTCGAACCTGTTCTGGGTAATCCCCTAATTCTGCTTTGGAAATCGCTGCCTTTCTATTTTTCAACGCCAACCGGTGGCTCAAATCCCGATATTTACGATACGCTCGTGTAAGCGTGTTCACCTCCCTCTGATTCAATATTCTGGCCGAGTGCAAGCCTTCCAATAAACGAAGATTATCAGTAAATGCAATCAATTCCTCCCGAAATATCGCATTATTTAGCACACAGAATTGAACAATGAATTCTATATCAACAATACCTCCAATACCCTGTTTTAGATCGAACGATTGCTTGTCTCGAAGGATCAAAGTCTGCCGCATTTTCCGCCGCATTTGCGTAACTTCCCGACTTAGATCATCTTTTGTTCGTTGTCGGCAAAGAATACCGGATCGAACTTGTTGAAATCGCTTTTCTAATGTCGAATCACCTGCAACAAAACGAGCTCGAACTAAAGCCTGGTGTTCCCATACCCAAGCTTCATTGGCAAGATAATCGGCATAACCCTCAATGGGACTCACTAATAACCCCGAGTTCCCACTCGGACGCAAACGCATATCAATCTCGTACAACACACCAGCAAAAATATTCGTATTCAAAAAATTTATGAGACGCTGCCCGAGGCGGACAAAAAACTGAACACATGGAATCGGTTTTGGGCCGTTGGTAAAAGAATCCATATTTTCGATATCATAGAGAAATACCAAATCCAAATCGGAACCGTAGCCCAGTTCAAAACCACCAAGTTTTCCGTATCCGATAATGCCGAATTGTGAAACCTCATCCATTCGCCCCCCTCGGGGTACACCATACTTCGTAGAAAGTTTTCGCCACACCAACAATAGTGATTGGCTTAAAACAACCTGGGCGATTTCAGTCAGATAATTGCTAACTTCAGGCAAAGAAATTGCCCCCATAATATCCGCGGCCGCCACTTTGAGAACCTGCGCTTGCTTAAAATGTCGAAGCTCTGCCATCTGTTGTTCTAAATCGTCGCATTCAATCATCTCGAGGCGTCGGCTCAATTCTTTTTCCAAATCCTTTTTAGCTAAAGGAACCAAGAGTGTTCGGGGATCTAGTAATTCATCCAGCAACAGAGGAAAACGAGCAATATAGTTCATAATCCAAGAACTTGCAGAAGCTAATTTGACTAACTGAGATAACGCTACAGGATTTTCAACCAACAAACATAAATAAATCCTACGACTCGCTACCGTTTCGATCAGGCTAAGCATACGATTCAAAGCATCTTCAGCATTTTCCATTCGCCCTACTGCGGCTAAAACCATTGGCATCAAAGTATCTAAGGTATCCGCACCTTTTTCAGGAAGTTGCCTTATTGCATAAGAATTTCGGCATACCTTCACGAGATCCATGACCTTATCAGGATCCCGATATCCCAAGGATTTTAATCCCTCCAACAGTTTTTGATCATACCTTTCAGTGGCCCAAATCCATTCAGCCATACTCTCATGAGAGGTTGTTTGTGGTGATTCAAACACTTGTTCAAAAACACCATGCACATGATCACGGACAGTATCAAGCCTAATTTTAAATAATTCCCAACTTTCGAAACCAAGCGAAAAGGCGAGTATTGCTTGCTGCTCACTCTCTGATGGAAGGGTATGGGTTTGTTGATCTGCGTATTGTTGTAACCTATTTTCAACAATTCTCAGAAATTCGTACGCCGCGGTTAACCGTTCAATGACAAAATTTGGTAGTAAAGAGCGCTTACCCAGAACTTCTAAAACTTTTAATATTCGCCGTTCTTGAAGATCTCTATCACGCCCCCCACGGATAAGTTGAAAAGCCTGGCCAATAAACTCTATTTCTCGTATCCCACCAAAGCCCAATTTGATATCGTCATAACTTTCGCTCTTTCGCAATTCCCGCGTTATCTTGGCCTTTAGCTCTCTCAGTCGTGAAAAAGCGCCATAGTCAAGATACCGACGATAAACAAACGGTTGAAACATCGATTGCAAACGCTTACCCGCAGCCATATCACCAGCTATCGGTCGCGCTTTTATCATTGCGTAACGCTCCCATTCCCTCGCATGTGCCTGATAGTAATTTTCCATAGCATCAAAACTCATGACTAGAGGACCACTTTTCCCAAATGGCCTCAATCGCATATCTACACGGAATACGAATCCATCTTCCGTCACACGATCAATAAGCTCTATGAGTTTTTGACCCATCCAATTGAAAAATTCACTGTAGCTTGTTTCCTTTTGACCCGGTAACACACCATCTTCCGGATAGGCAAAAATTAAATCAATATCCGATGAAAAATTAAGCTCCCATGCCCCAAGTTTCCCCATACCTAAAATTACCATCCGCTGCGGTTGACCACCGCTTAGTTTAGGTGTTCCTTTGCCTTTACAGCATTGAACAAACAGGTAATCGTGCGCCACCTGCAACGAAGCTTCTGCGATTGCGGTTAAATCGCCCATAGTTTCGGATAAATCAGCCAATCCACCAATATCACGAATTGCAATACGGACCAGCTGTCTATTTCGAAATTGCCGTATTTCCGCAATCACATCCGACTCCATTTGAAGCCTTTCGATCCGACTTTTTAAGGTAGATAAGAAACACGAGCGTAGGTCTTTTGAAAACAAGTCTCCCGACAACACGAGCTCCCGGAACAAATCAGGATGTCCAATGCACCAGCTGGTCACGAACTGGCTGCAACACCATACTTTTACTAAAATTGCCAATACATGATCATCTTCTACCGGATCAATATTGAGATCACTACACCGATTTTCGTAGGTTTGCCAACTATTGGACACTGCTCCACGTAAATCAACGGGGAGAATAAGGGAATACTTTTCGATAATTGAAACAGCCAAGTTCTAAAGCCTATCTTTAAAAATTTAGGATCTTCCAGTTATTAATATTTTTTGTGATTCATTGAGCAATAAATCAATGGTTTCATCCCCACCATATCAGATTTATTGTAAATCCGTTGCTATATTTAGGCGTAGATACCTCAGTATACAAACCATTATGACCGACGAAGATTCAACGGAGCTCTTACAAAATCCTACATACGTTAGCAAAGATCATGTGGGGGACTTTATCGAACACTTTGATTTAGAAATGCAGGATATCGATGAGAGTGAGGAATCCGATTATATCGAGAACAGAAATGCATTGCGGTTTACCAACAGAGATATCGAAGTTTGGGTAAAAGTCATTGGCGTTTTTAAAACTAGCAGATATGAAAAATTTGCACTACGGGACATTAGTTCGTTGGGTGCTACGATTCAGGTTAACAAAAAATTAAAAATTGGTAAAAAACTAGCCATAAAATTTGTTTTTGGACGCCAAAGTAAATATTTTCTACAAGCTCGGATTATTCGTCGGGAAAATGAAAGTGGAGAATACGTTTATGGAATCCAGTTTGACAAAAAAAATTCATTCCTAGGTAAAAAACTTGTGCAAACAGAATTTAAAACTGGAGACCTTCATACAGAACCAATCACAATAAGAAACACGCCGGATGACTTTCTAGATGCTATAAATACCTTTTTTTCGTTGAAGGAAAGGCTTTGCATCAGAAAACGAATTTCGACCAAATAATCTAAAACACCAAATTTGTATGGGAAAAGACTGGTGTAAGGGGTTCACTATAATTGAACTTGTACTGACCCTCATAGTTGCCTCAATCCTGATTGCAATTGCCGTGTCAAGCTTCCGCAATACCACTCGCAGCAATCACTTATTCGTTCATGTCAATTCTTTTGTTAGTGCTATGCAGTTCGCGCGAAGCGAAGCTATAAAAAGAAGTACTCCCGTTACCCTACGAAGAGGGCGCTTCGTTGACAGCAGTGGAAATTTTGTAGATTCTGGCGGGAGTTGGCAAGGACAGTGGGAAGATGGATGGGAGATCTTTATCGACCCGGAACCCACTAATGGAGAAAAGGATGGTAATGCCCCATTGAGAGTTGGAGGTCCGTTGCCAAAAACTTTCACCCTACGAAGCAATAGCATAATTGCTAACCGGATTTCGTACCGCGCAAATGGTCGGTCAAGCAATGGCAGCGTTGTACTCTGCGATGATCGGGACGGAAACGGTGTACCTGAAAGTGGTACTGCGCGAATGATTGTGCTACTTAACACTGGAAGAGTTCGTATCGCCGAAGACAATAGCAATGGGATACCGATATCCTCTTCTGGGACAGAAATAGATTCATGCATCCCACCTTTCACCCCACCATCGTAACGAAAATATCCCATTTCGTCGGCGACAGCAAATTTTACAATGCCGCCGATTACATTCCACAGAATTTCTACAAAGAAGGTCAAGGGAATAGTTTGAGTTAGGAACCATACTGAATTAGATTATTAATAATCTAATTTCTATATTATTGATTAATCACTACTATCTCCCACTTTCATCACCACAGACCCATTAAGCAACCAAATCACCGCGATAATTTGGTATCACTATTGCTTTTAAGTTTTTTGTGACCAATATCTCGAATTTAAATAATCAACTACTCAAATTAGGAGATGTGAATATACTTTCATGGTAAGAAAATGAAAGACCAAAATCTATGGAATTCGAGTAAACGTGTCCAATAAAAAACCACCATTAGGAATATGAAAAGTTTTTATAAAAATAAAGAGGTGCAAATATGCTCGCTAAAAAACCAATCATTATTGATATGGCTGAACTAGAAAAACATTTCAAACCATACAGTCCATCTTGCATGAATGTTACGGTACAGGCAAATGGCCGCCCAATAGGCATCAATATAACCGCAAAAGAGGTCTATATATTTTTCTATGCAAAAGCCAAAGAATATATTATTAATCTGGCCAAAAAACAAGAAGAGTTAGTATTTAATGAAAGTATGTTAGATATTATCGCAGAATTCCAAATTGAACCATCAATAAAGCCAAAAACTTTCAATAGCTGGATTCTTAACATTGCAACTGACGCTTATGATGCAGTCAAGAACCCTAACCAACACATGATTACTGACTAATAGAAAGATAATAGCTATTTCTAAAAAATGTAGACAACTCATTATTTCCGAGAGCAACTTTACCAAAGCAACCGAGGTATTATTATGCGTGACATACTAGATACAATAGATTGGGAAGAGTCTCAGTGGAGCGAGGATATATCCGACTTTAATGGCTTAATGGAGATAAAGGAATTGGAAGCCGAATTAGGTATGGAATTAGAACAGGAACTCACAAAGTTAGAAACAGAAATGAAAGCTGAATTAGAAGCAGAAATGAAAGCTGATACCTGAATCAGTGAGTTAATTTTATCAAAAATAACGCTAAGGGACTGAATAACATCTATAAAACGAGTATAATACC
>CAZZET010000067.1:0-20291 GCA_964653275.1 uncultured Methylococcales bacterium | reverse complement strand
GATTATATTACGCTTAAAGAAAACGAAAGACTGGATCATCCTGCCAATCTAATTAACCAAATCAATAAGCGATTGGTGTGGGAGGCGTTATCAGAGGTCGGTATTCGCTCTCTTATTGGCCGTTCGTTGGAGCGCACAGGTGTCGCGACCATTCATTGGACGCCAGGCTTTATCGAAGAAGCCGCCCGGTTACTTGTGGGCCAAAGCCGCGAAAGCATGGGGTACGAGCTGCCCATGGCAAGTGCTGAGCACATGTTGTGGGGCATTGCGCTTCGTATGAAGCGGCAAGGGGCGATATTCGACCCATTGATGGGTGGGTATATTGAAAACGGTGGCGACTGGTTTCTTTTGTCGCGAAAGAACCTTTCATTTATGCCGGATATCGGTAACTACTCTATTTTGCCTCGTTTCCCTGGCGAGGTCGCCGAAAAAGGCTTGGACAGATTATTACCCAACAAACAGAGCAACTGGTACAGCCGTTGGGTTCAGCAATTCATGACTGACGGTCAGTTGGTGGATGATAATTTCAATTCTGATCTCTTGCAGCTCATTATGGCTTCGCTGGTGAAATCAGGGCTATTGCTTGAGTTGCAAACCCGAAAGGAAAATAAAGCCTGGGCTCTGAACCCACAGCATTTGTTTATTACGACGGACCTGGCTGCTGTGCGATTGCGCAGAAATGTCGCTACTGAAGAAAAACCTGATAATGAAACGAATAGTACTTACGGCTCCTGGTATATTCCGGAAGAGTGGCTGCCCCATATCATTGGCTTACCTTCGCTCGATCAGGTATTCCATAAAGATCAGGTAATAGCTGTATATGAGGCCAATGCTCATCCTCGCCAGTCTATGTATAAGGACTTTTACATCAAGGGAGAAATTAAGCGTGTTATCGGGCATGAGCACACAGCCCTGTTAGAACGGGGTTATCGAGAGGCGCTTGAGCAACGCTTTATGGCAAAGTCCAGGGATCGTTTGGACTGGTATGAAAACTTGCTCTCCGCAACGCCGACATTGGAAATGGGTATTGATATCGGTGATTTGTCTTCGGTGATGCTGTGCTCAGTGCCACCCAGTCTGGCCAATTACTTGCAGCGCGCGGGACGTGGGGGACGCCGTGACGGTAATTCCTTTGTGCTCACGCTGGCGAATGGTCACCCACATGATTTGTACTTCTACGCGGACCCCTTAAAAATGCTGGCGGGTGACCTTCAGGCGCCAGCAATATTCCTGAATGCCACCATGGTATTGAAACGGCAATTGCTGGCGTTCTGTTTTGACCAATGGGGCATGAGTCTGGAGGGTAATCATACGATTCCGGGTTCCATGCAGCCGGTCCTTGACGCTGTAGAAAATGGCGACTTAAAGCGCTTCCCATACACGTTGTTGGATTATGTCAGTAAGCATCGTGATGTGCTGTGGGAAGGGTTTAATACGCTTTTAGGTGAAAATGTCATTGACGAGACCAAATCACGCTTGAAGGAATACCTGCTGGCGACCTCCAATGATGAAGACGCCTTGCATGTTTATGTGCTTAACCGCATCAAACAAATCGTTGAAGAACGAAAGACTTTGGCACGCCACCAGCGCGACCTGATAAGTGAACTGAGATCGCTCAGGAAAAAACCAAAAGACGAAGCCAGAGATGAGCTGGAAGTTACTCTCAATACAGAACTAGAGGGTATCAAGCGTCTGAAAACAGATCTGAACAGGAAGGAAACACTAAATTTCTTTACCGA
The DNA here is from genome assembly GCA_964653275.1 of uncultured Methylococcales bacterium. GTDB lineage: Bacteria > Pseudomonadota > Gammaproteobacteria > Methylococcales. The sequence continues at coordinate 18,552 of CAZZET010000067.1, read as the reverse complement.
TGACGGCTTATTGCCAAACTACGCTTTCCCGGAAGAGGGAACAACACTTAGATCGGTGATCTTTCGCAGGTTAAGTAAACCAATTGAACGGGAGGATGGTAAAACATCAAATTACGATTCCAAAATTTTTGAGTATTCCCGGCCGGCTCATGCAGCGTTAAGCGAATTAGCACCAGAAAGTATTTTCTATGCCAGTAATCGTAAGGTGAAAATCGAGCGAGTCGAGATGGCTAAGGGTGAAAACCTTGAATATTGGCGCTTGTGCCCCAGCTGTAGTTACAGCGAACGGATCATCGGTGCGGATAAAGACGCGGCTTGCCCCCGCTGCCAAGACCCGATGTGGGCGAATGTATCCCAGCTGATGCCTATGGTGAAGCTTCGCCAAGTTTATGCCAATACCAGGGAAGAAGATGCGTTTATTGGCGATGATTCCGATACCCGCGAACCGACCTTTTATAACCGCCAGATGCTGATCGATTTTGAGCCGGAAGATATTGTGCTGGCTTATGCAATGAAAACCGAAATTAAACCATTTGGTTTTGAGTTTATTAAAAAAGCAACCTTCAAAGAGATCAACTTCGGCAGGCAAGGCGGCAGTGACCAGGTACTTAACGTAGCTGGAGTTGAACTGGCAAGGCCGGGATTCCGGCTTTGTAAAGAATGCGGGATGGTCCAGCATAAAAAGAACAAAACCGAGCATCTATTCAAATGCAGTTATCGAGATGGGCAAGGGGAATTCAAGGAGCAAACCAACGCAGGGATTATTGATTGCTTGTATCTATATCGCCAATACGAGTCAGAAGCCATTCGTATTCTTATGCCGAAGCTATCGCTGACGGTCAGAGAGGAGCAGATTCAGTCATTTGTTGCGGCCTTGCAATTAGGTCTAAAAGCGCGGTTTGGTGGCAAAGTAGATCATTTAAATATGACTGTCAGTGATGAACCTATACGCGGTTCTACCGAGCGAGCCGGTTATCTGGTCCTGTATGACACGGTGCCGGGTGGTACCGGATATTTACATACGCTATTGGCTGACCCACAAAATCTGATTAATATGTTTAAGCTGGCAAGAGACATTATGGCGGACTGTTCCTGCCAGGAAACACCTGACTTAGATGGTTGTTACAACTGTCTTTACGCGTATAAAAACAGCTACGGAATGGAGAATACTTCCCGTCGAACAGCTTTGGAGATGCTGAACGATGTTTTGGATGAAAATATTGAACTGGAGCAGATATCGCACCTTGGAAAAATCAAAAAGAATGTGTGGGCAGATAGTGAGCTTGAAAGCCGTTTTCCTGAGGCGATTCAGGCACTCAGTCAACATGCGTCCTTGGGTGGCATTCGTATAAGAACGACGAAAGACATTATCAATGGAAAGGTAGGATTCAAGTTAGAAGTTGGTGATTTGATTTATTCTGTAGAGCCTCATGTTCGTTTAGCTAAAGAGCATGGCATTGCTTACCCTTGTGAACCCGATTTTCTTATTTCGTTAGATCGAGAGTCCGAGTTTGATATAAAGGTTGCAGTTTTCCTGGATGGGTATCGATATCACAAAGATATCGTTCATGAAGACTTGATGAAGCGCCAGGGTATCTTTCTATCATCCAATATCCTGACATGGAGTTTGACGTGGCACGATGTTAATCATGTATTTGCCGGTAGTGAGGTCAAAGTACCCAATGCGTTTAGGGATCATATTGAAAATTTTCCATCAGCATTCATTCAAAGAATCAGCGAAGCAAAGGGGCTGGCAGATCACAATCAAGTAGCAGAACTTCAACCGCTGACGATGTTAATGAAATATTTAAGCAAGCCTGATTTAGACAAATGGCGTGGCTATGCCATGTTGCGGTCGCTCAGTTGGTTAAATCAAAAGATTATGCGGGACAAGGATCAGATAGATGGTTTCCTTACTGAATCCGCTTCATGGCCAAGCCAGTTTGTAGACCAATTCGTTGCCGCAGACTTGATCTTTTGTTCCTGCAATATAATCGAAAGCCCTGCTTTCAGTATGACAACCTATATTGCCGGTGGTCAGCAAGCAATCACGACTTTAGAGTCAGGATCGCTTGTCGTCTCAACGATATTTGATCCGAAACTTACAGATGATGAGGCAACACAGCGAGCGTGGCGGAAGTTATTGCAGATTGTGAATCTTGGCCAGTTCCTACCATTATTTTTTGCGGGCACTCGGCAAGGAATGATAGACGGCAATTTCGCTCAACTTAACTGGGGTGAAAAAACACATCCGGTCGAAGACAGTGAATGGGACATGATCATCAATTTGGCGGATGAGGAAGCAGAAGATTTGCTTGCTTCATTGGCTGCCAATGACATCCAACTTCCTGAAGTTGGCTATGAACTTGTTAACGAAAAAGGTGCTGCGATAGCCGAAGCTGAGTTAGCTTGGGCGGCTAACAAAGTGGCTGTAATTCTTGATTATCAACTCGAAGAGAGTAAAGACGTGTTTAAGCAGCACGGATGGAAAGTACTTACGTTGGAAGATGACATGGATGTGATACTTGGTAGTCTGTTAGAAACGAATGCAGGGAGACCATTATAATGGATATTAGAGTAGGTTTTTCAGACGCGTTTTTTGGCGCTTTAACCAAGTTACAGCCAAATATTCAGGCAAAAGTAAATCAACTGGTTTTGAAGTTTCAAACCAACCCAAAGTCACCGGGTTTGAATTTCGAGAAGCTGAACGCGGTAAAAGATAAAAATATGCGTTCCATTCGAGTTGATCAGGCCTATCGGGTAATTTTGGCCGCTCCTGAAGAGGGTAATGTTTACTTGTTTCTCTGGGTTGATCATCATGATAAGGCCTATGATTGGGCAGCAAGTCACCAGTGTAAAGTGAACCCCAATACAGGATCGATCCAGCTCTACTCCACGCAAACAGAATCCGCTCAGAGTGATAAACAAAAAGGTAGTGCGGACAAAGGCCTGTTTAACGACCTAAAAGACCGCCAGTTCCTGAAACTTGGGGTGCCTGAAGAACAGCTTGATATTATTCGATCACTGGACAGTGAGACTGATCTGGATAATGTTCAGGATCTTCTTCCCAGGGAGGCTTACGAAGCCTTATTCTTTTATATCGCGGGCGAATCCTATGAAGATATTCTGCGTGAGCGGGAACTGGAAGGAACAGAAACTTTCGATACGGGGAATTTCTCGGCAGCGCTTGACCGCTTGCAATCTATGGCGCGATTTGTTGTCCCGGCAGATGAAAATGAAATTTCCGAAATGCTCAACGCGTCGCTGGATAAGTGGCGAGTGTTTCTTCACCCGTCGCAGAGGACATTGGCTGAGGGAGTGAAGAATGGCGCTGTTCGGGTTTTGGGGGGCGCGGGTACAGGGAAAACAGTTGCCGCTATGCATCGGGCGAAGTGGTTGTCGAAGAATACTGCGAATAGTCACAAGAAAGTTCTCTTTACAACATTTACTAAAAACCTCGCCGTTGACATCAAAAAGAATCTTGAAAGTATTTGCACTCAGGATGATATGACAAAGATCGAAGTCGTTAATCTCGATCAGTGGGTGCAACGGTTTCTTAGAAAGCACTCCTATGATTTTGAAGTGGTATTCGATGAAAGTGCTTTGGAGGAGTATTGGAAGAAGGCAATATCAGAAAAGCCGGCGGACATCGATTTGTCCGACAGTTTCTTTAAAGAAGAATGGCAGTGTGTCATTCAACCTCAAGGTGTTAAGACTATACATGAATACAAGAAGGCATCTCGAATAGGCCGTGGTACACGGCTTAACCGAGAGCGACGTGTAAATATTTGGCCGATATTTGAAGAATACCGCCACCAACTTAATCGTGCTCGAATAAAGGAAGTAGATGATGCTTACCGAGACGCTGCTGAGCTTATTCAAAATCAAAATATTCTGCTACCTTATTGCTCGGTAGTCGTAGATGAAGCCCAAGATATGGGTGCTCAAGCATTTAAGTTAATTCGGGCACTTATACCCGAAACGGCTAATGATCTATTCATTGTTGGTGATGCTCACCAGCGAATATATGGTCGCAACAGAGTTGTTCTTGGTAAGTGTGGTATCAATATCCGAGGCCGGTCGAAAAAGCTCAAAATCAACTATCGTACAACAGACGAAATCAGACGATGGGCGGTTGGCTTGCTTGAAGGGCGTGCAATTGATGATCTTGATGGTGGTGATGATACAAATGCGCTGTATAAATCGCTAACCCACGGACAAATGCCGATAATTGAACGGTTTGGAAGCTCAGAGGATCAGGCAGGGTTTATAAAAGCGCTACTTGAAAAGTCCGAAGAGCCAATTTCACACTTCTGTGTTGTTGCGCGTACAAATAAGGAAGTGATGTTTATTCAAGAGAAGCTTGAGAATCTAGGTGTTAAAACGGCAATCATAAAACCGAATGAGCCAGAACGTGAGGATGTAGATGCCTTAAAACTCGCCACTATCCACCGAGTAAAGGGACTAGAGTTTAATCAAGTTATTCTTGCTTCAGCAAACGATGGGCTTATTCCGCTAGATTTTGCTTTAAAGGATAAGGCCGATTCTGTATCTAGAGAAAACGCTGATACAGAAGAGCGGAGTTTGGTTTATGTAGCAATTACTAGGGCGCGGAAGTCTGCGTTTGTTTTGAGCTACGGTGCACCTAGTGAGTATTTTATTTAGGTTTGGTTACACAGCTATGACGGCTTAAAAATGGCCTCTGTTGCTGAGTTTCAGGATGCTGGAATGCTCGTTTCCATACCCTTGACCCTAGTGATCATAATTATCTTCAATATGCGAGTACTGACACCAAGGAGCAAACCGAGGAAGACTAGGATAAAGTAAACCGTCTTTATGTTTAAACAAGAAAAACGTTTGGTGCAATGATTTCCATTATCGGCACAGTTGCCGTCAGAATTCTAATGGCGCCATTGTTAATGCTGATGGTATCGTGTAGTGGTCTACGCTCCACACCGGAACCGTTATCCGTGAGTGAAGGGTGCGAACGGCTCAAGGAAGTTATTGGCGAATATCCTGACCGATTCGCATCCTTAAAAAAAACCATGAAGACGCATTACGGGATGCACAGTTGGAGGGCGAAACTGGTTTTCCCCGGCGCCAAGTGCGAAATTATAGAATGGGCGGGTGGAGCAACAAGTTATACGTGTCTATGGAAACGTGACAGCCAAGTATCGGCTCAGGCAGTCTATCAGAAATACCAGCCAATTGTTGAGCGCTGTTTGGGAGAGCATTGGGCGATGAATGAAAACGCAACAAAAAGTGGTGAGCAAACGGTTTTCAGCAGGCGTGGGCAAGCAAGAGTATCGATGCGTTATTTTCGAAATCGAAAATCGTGGTGGACCTCACTTGGAGTCGGTGATGTCATCAAAAATCGCAAGGCCGAGGTTAAATAATCTGGGAGTTCATGCATCCATATTAGGCATGGGCACTCCATTCTGATGGGCACTATCGGTGTCTTAGAAGCAAAAATGCTACGCCGAAAAAAATAGGGGGCAGACCACGTTAAAATAAACTAGAGTACTATTTTTTTACCTTGATTGGTTGCTGGATTATTCTGAGAAAACGCATTACTTGATTCACCGGTATGTATTAATGACAAACCCTGTTCATTTGTTGCTGACTCCAAGGGAAAAGGACAGTGCGGGTCAGTTTACGAAACGGCTAGGGTAATACTGTCCCTATTTGTTCCTAATAGTTGGGAGGGTTCGCAATGATCACCTTTTTCCTGGCTTCAGGTGTTTTTCACAGCAGGATAAACATGTATGTCCTGTTGTGGAAAGGGAATTGAAATCCCAGCCCTATCAAACTCTTCTTTCACCTGCCGAGTAATATCCCAATAAACATCCCAGTAATCTTTGGAATTTACCCAAGGTCGAACGATAAAATCGACCGATGACACGCTCAGTTTATGCACTTTTATCAGCGGCACGGGATCATCGAGTATGAGTTGATGATGGCTAATTATCTCGTGTAATACGGCTTCTGCTTTAGTAATACTATCCGTATAGCCAATTGCAAACACCATGTCTATTCGACGCAATCGTTCAGCCGTAACATTGGTGATAATATCACCCCATATTTTGTTATTGGGAATGACCATGCGCTGATGATCTATGGTTAAAATAGTGGTCGATACCAAATTCATTTCTTTAACTTGCCCTGAGATATTGGCCACATCGACAAAGTCCCCAATATCATAGGGGCGGTAGACCAGAATCATCATGCCGGATGCAAAATTAGACAATGTGTCCTGTAATGCAAATCCGACCACAAAACCCATGACTCCCATGCCCGCAAGCAAGGGGCCAATTTCTATGCCCAGCTGAGATAAGGCAATAACCAATCCGATCAGCATAACCGTCTTTGAAGCAATGGAACGACAAAAGTTCTTCAGCAATTGAGACGAATGCGAATCGGAGGTCATTGTTAATCTATCAACAAAACGGCTAACGATTCCGGCTAAAATTTTGAACACAAGTAAAGTCAATATAAAAACGATGACCCTGAAGGTAATAACCGGCAGATTATCATCCAGCCAAGTCATAGTTTTATTAGCAAATGACTCAAAACTTCCAACAACAGCCTCGGTATTGACGTTTTTGTTAAGGATCTCGCCTGTGGCAACGACTAACACTTTACCAAATTCGGTTGTTTCCAAACCTTGCTCGTTCATCAGGCCAACCATATTTTCAAGATTTGATGCCGTTGCAGTCTTACGCAATTCAAGCTCATAAAGTTGTTGGGTTATCAATTTCCGTTGTTCTTCACTGGCATTGGCCAAGCGATTATCAAGAAATTTTGTGGCATCTAGCATTATTTGAATACGGCCAGCTAGACCAATAGACCTGAACTGTATCAGCTGATTAAGTTGATCATTATCCTCATCCATATCCAGTTTCAGGGTATTCCCCCTCCGAATATTTTTTTGCCATGCCTTAATTAACGCATCCATCTTCTGTTCAGCTCTATCAATGGCGAATATCAAAGAATCATCCTTAGTTTCTTTATTTCGCATTTTAGTAACGATACCTTCCAACATTTTAATTTCCTGTTGAAGCACAATTGACTGTTCCAGAATAATGGTTTGGATGGCTTTCAGAGGAAGGCCAATATATCTTTTGTCTTTATCCAATATTGTTTTTATTTCTATTAACCGATCCAGTTTGCTACGCAAGTTACCTTCAATATTGCTGATCAGACTGATAAACAAAATGCGATCGACCTCCAAATTATTTTTTACATGGGCTTTTAAAGCCGTAGCTTTTTTGGATAGCGTATCTATATCCGCAAGCAAAGTTTTGCTTTCCAAAACCAACACCTCAGGTGTTGCTTCGGTTTTGGGTGCATCTTCCAGCGGTTTATTTTGAGCATTAATACTCTTGTTGCCAGTTATTAAAACCAGAATAAAAAGGGGTACAACTGTGGTAATTGGCTTCATTTTAAAAACTCTATAAAGATACTGTTTACTGTTATGATTGTTCGAAGGGAATCCCGAGGCCAAACTCCATAGATAGCCTTTTGACTTTCTATCGGGACCTTGAATACCCGAATGCCGATAAGTATTGAGAACGCCACAGTAAACGTGGTCTGTCCCGAATTGTTTTTTCAGTCAATAGGGTAAATATTGTATCTGATCGTAAAAAAGTGTGTTGTGCTCCAAATGCGATTAGGCCGGTAATTTGTTTTGGAAGTACGCGTTGTTGCTTTCAATAAAGTGAATGTAACCACGTTATCCTCTTGAAAGAAGTTGACGCGTTAATATCTCCTGGAGCCATATAATCCGACTCATACTCCCTCCTTTCGGGTAAAGTTAAGCCGAAAAAAATTAGCTCCTAAGAGGATTCAACCAAGTGCTTGCAACGTAGCGGTCGGTTATTTACTATTTAAGCGACTAGTACCTCAATCCACAAACCATCAATTAAATTTGAGGTTTAAGTGGGAAATTGTGTTAAACAAGCTTGAAAGGTGTCCCATTTTTGTATTTGCTTGCCTTGTTATTGATCAACTAACTCTTTCTCTATCGGTTATTGATGGATTAAGGTATTAGTGCTCAAGATGTCCTATCCTACTCCATCGTCAAAAAATGCATCTTTTCATATAGAGCAAAACGAACAAGGAGGACTTTTGCTGAACCTTTCCGGTCAATTCGATGCAAAAACAGTCGGACGGATCTGGAATAGCATGCTGAAGCAAGTGGATAGCTTTCAACCCCAACGGTTGCAAATATGCGCATCTGAAATCAGTTACATTGACGGGGCAGGCATCGCACTATTACTGGAATTAAAGGCCTGCCAAACAAAACGGGGACCGGACTGCGAATTTGAAATCAGGAGTTTGGCAGAGGAATTTCAATCTCTATTCGAAATTTATACCCCTAAGGTTCCAATGGATCAATTGGTCGCCAAGCCGTCCGATGGCAGCTTTATAGTACAATTTGGCCGAGCCGCTGCCGGTCTAGGCAAGGACATTACCGGATTGGTTGTTTTTACCGGGGAGTTAGCGCAGGCTACGTTTCGTGCCCTTACGCATCCTGGTGAGGTGCGCTGGAAAGATGCTTTGCGCATTGCCGAAGAAGTGGGCGTCAATGCCCTGCCAATTATTGCGCTGATTGGTTTTTTGTTAGGTTTTATTCTCGCCTTCCAGTCGGCTATTCCCATGCGTCAATTCGGTGCCGAGATTTATGTAGCTAACCTGGTGGGACTCTCTACAATACGGGAGTTGGGGGGGTTGATGACCGCAGTTATCCTAGCTGGCCGTTCGGGTTCCGCATTTGCCGCAGAATTGGGTACCATGAAAGTCAGCGAAGAAATTGATGCTCTGACTACTATGGGGTTAAATCCTATTCGTTTTTTGATCATTCCGCGGCTGATCGCTGCTGTTTGTATGATGCCTGTGTTGACTATTTTTTTCGATCTATTTGCACTGATTGGCGCTGGAATGGTCATGCTCGAATTAGGGTTTCCGCTCGTAACCTACCTAAACCAGCTAATTGGTTCAATTAGCTATATTGATCTGATAGGTGGGCTGTTCAAAGCCTTCGTATTTGGTATTTTGGTTGCCGGGATAGGATGCCAACGGGGTCTGCAAACACAAACTGGTGCAGCCGCTGTCGGTGTCGCGGCCACTCGTGCAGTGGTCAGTGGGATTATTTTGATTGCAATCAGTGACGGTGTATTTGCAGTGATTTTTTATTTTCTTGGGATTTGACTGTCATGTATAAAGGCGACGACGTCCCTATTCGAGTAGAGCACCTGACTGCCAAATATGAAGGACGAATGGTGCTGGACGATTTGAGCTTTTTCGTAAAAAAGGCAGAAATTTTCGTTATCCTGGGTGGTTCCGGTTGTGGCAAAAGCACTTTGCTCAAACATATATTCGGTCTCTACAAGCCTGCTTCCGGCCAAATCTATGTCAACGGTACTGACATTGTAAAAGCGGGGGAGGCGGAACGTGAATCAATTTTGCAGCAAATTGGCGTCGCGTTTCAGGGAGGAGCCATGTTCGGATCGCTGAACCTGCTTGAGAATGTTCGATTACCCTTAAAAGAGTTTACTGACCTACCTAATGATGCCATTGATAGAATTGCTTACACAAAGCTTAATCTAGTTGGCCTGGGTGAATTTTGTTATCACATGCCATCCGAGATCAGTGGAGGTATGCTCAAACGTGCGGCTTTGGCGCGAGCCATGGCATTGGATCCTGAAATCATTTGTTTAGATGAACCCTCCGCTGGCCTTGATCCTATTACCTCAGCAGATCTTGATCAGTTGATCCTGAATCTAGCACGCAGTCTTCACATCACATTTTTAATCGTATCCCATGAATTAGCGAGTATTTATTCGATTGCAGATCGAGTCATTATGCTTGATGTGCTAACAAAAAAAATTGTAGGTTTTGGTCCGCCTGCAGGTTTGCGGGATACCAGCGACAATCCATGGGTACGTCAGTTTTTTAATCGCCAGCCAAGCAAAAAATTTGCTGGCAAGGATGTCATTAATGGCTAATTCTTCGCATTATTTTAAACTCGGCTTATTTGTTTTGGTGGGTATTACATTGGTAACCACTGGAATAGTGATTTTCGGAGCCAGAGCGTTATTCGAAGATAAATTTCATCTTGAGACCTATATTGATCAATCTGTTCAAGGTTTGGAGGTGGGTTCCCCGGTGAAGACCCGCGGGGTGAAAATTGGCAGTGTAGATCAGATCATTTTGCTCGGGCACATATACGACCTAGACAATTTGCTTGATTCTTTACATCCTGAAGAAGCACAACGTTATGAACGTTATGTTTATGTGCGAATGGCGGTCGATCCAAAAGCTGTCCGTATACCCTCCGAAAAAAAGATCAAACAACAGATCAAAAAAGCGGCCGAATTTGGTATGCGTGTGCGGCTCGCATCACAAGGCATTACAGGTGTGGCGTACATTGAAGCCGATTATGTTGATCCGGAAAAGTATCCAATCGAGGAATTTCCCTGGAAGCCAAAATACCCGTACGTACCCTCAGTTCCGAGTACCATGTACGAAATGACCAATTCCATCAAAGATGTTTTAGAGAAATTGGAAACCATCGGAAGTGGGGTCAACCACCTAACCGAGCAGATATCCCTGGTCTTCGATAAGTCAAATCGACAAAATATAGCCCGGACTTTGGAGAGCCTGGAAAATCTATCGGCGAATTTAAATCAAGGTTGGGTTCGAAACGAACCACAACTGAAACAATTGATAAGCGAGCTTAGGATGGCTGTAAACAATATTAATTCACTAACCGAACAGGTTTCGATGGTTGTTGATGAGAGGAATCGGCAACACCTTGCGGAAACCCTGGATAATATTGCGGCTGTATCCTACAAATTGGATCAGGGCTTGGCCGAAAATGAACCCAAAATGAGCCAACTGATGGTGGAAATAAGAGTGACGTTGAAGAGCTTGACTCGATTACTTGAAGATATTGGACGACAACCAAATATTATTCTGTTTGGGCGTGAAGTCAATCTCGGACCGGGAGAGGGTAAAACAAGATGATCGCTAGTACAATCAAAATAAAATGGTTCCACCGTGTACCGAAGAATATACTCGTTGTTCTTTGCAGGTGCTTTTTTGTCTGTGTGGCGTCGGTATTGGCGGGTTGCGGTGGATTGCTGGGCTTGAATGGGGCGGATTCGCCTATTCAGAGTTTTGTTTTCGATACGCCTGCGCCCGAAAACAAATTGAAATCTCCAGGGGATCATCCGTTGATTCGTATCTTAATGCCGTCCAGCAATGCTGTCTTTGACACAACGCAAATGGCATACATGGAACGCGATCACGAAATGAATTTTTTTGCCCATTCAGCTTGGATAGCGAGACCAGCTGAGATGTTGTTACCGCTTATTCTTCGGGATCTGGAAGCAACTGGCGAGTTTGAGATATCCGTTCAGGTGATCGGCGTCGAAGCGGATTTTCATGTCCACACATTAATTCTGAATGTTTATCAGGACTTTAGAAAAAAGCCGAGTATTGTTCAGGTGACCATTAAGGTCGCAGTGGTTGAAGCTGCAACGCGTCAGTTGCTCGGTGCAAAAACCTTTGTTGAGATCGAACCTGCATCCTCAGATGATTCATACGGAGGTGTGAAAGCGATCAATCAAGCACTCGCCCGTATTATGAGGAAGTTGGTTGATTTCGTGCTTGTGAGCGCTGAGCAACGGAGCTAGTACTTCGATCCATAAATAATCATCTTTTTTCGCTGATTAAAATGGCCGACAGCAGCATTGCAATTACACGACAGAATCCAACTTTACCGACGCGCGTGCCCGGCTGTGGTCTATTGATCTTTAGCGTTGATTGTTTGAGCTGATTCTCCTGGGCTTCCAGGTTAATTTGTCCAAACACCGGATGAACAATCCCCTATATCACTTCGTTCATTTTCTGAGTCTGTCATGAGTGTATACGGCAACAAAAATACATCAGAACTAGCTGAAAATACCAAATCTACGGAATTGCTGATTAGAATGAAAGGATAGACAAAAACAAACACGAAAGGCTGGCCCATCCCCAAAGTTTCCGTTTCTTCCACTAATTTTCCGGATCCACAGTACCACGCTGACAAATTATTTGTTACTCCGGAAAAAGAGTGACCTTTTAGCCGATCTTCTTTATTTGCAGTCAATGTTGAACATGCGGATAGAGCAAACAGAATGCAAATTAATATTAATCTCATGATATTCTTTTTATATCTCTTATGTTAGATTGCAAAGACACACCAAAATGCGTATTAGCAGCGTAGTCCAATTGTTTTATGGGCGTTACTAAATGTAGAGAATTGAACGATAATTTCTGGTAAATTGCAATCTTTTTTGTTTAGAGGTCTTGCGGGGATGACCCGCTTGTTTTAATAAAAGCGACCAAATAGCGTTACGGTTTTAGTTTAGTGTGGTACATCGCCCATCGTCGGCTTCCGGCATCGGCTGGGCTCTCTTGCAAAAAGGGGATTCCATATCGACATCGAACACTGTCCTAGCGAACAACTTAGCGAGTAGATTCCAAGTATCTCATTGCCCATATTAGCAATACTGAGTGCCAGATTAAGATTTGTAATGGCCTCGACAAGGTCGGGGTGTTTCAAAACCTCTATTCGAAGCAGAGTAATGGTTTTGACCATGAAAAGTGCTGCCGGGACGCCCTTTCCAGAGACGTCGCCAATGGCAATGCAAATTCGCCGTTCATCTAGGGGGAAGGCATCGTAAAAGTCTCCACCGACTTCTTTAGCAGGTTGCAAGTGCACACTAACATCCACTTGCGGATAGTTCGGAAACAGTGGGTTTTGCTGGGGAAGCATACTCGCCTGTATATCGTGGGCAATCTCCAGTTCTTTTTCCAGATGCTGCATGCGTAAATGCTGTTCTAGCCCGTGCTGTATAGCGAGGTTACGGACTCGCATTCGTTCCGCCATTTGTCGCAAAAAGTTACGTGCTGCTCCTGGGATTTGGAAGAATTCGGACCATAAAAGTTCTTCGTGAATACAAAGAACAACGCTGGGTATCTTGGCTACCACAAAGGCTGTAGGGGGTTTACCGTCGATGATCGAGATTTCACCTACACATTCACCTGGTTCGATAAGAAACCCTTTTTCGTTTTCGACAGATTCAATGTGGACCTTTAGCAGACCATCTACAAGGAAATAAAGGTAGTGATTTTCCTCTCCAGGCGACAGCAATACTTCCCCTACCACAATGGCGCGTTTCTCGCCCTTACTTAAAAGTGGTTCCAAATCTTTAGGCGGGAGCCCGAAACAGAATGGCTGGTTCGAGATAAAAATAGTTTGGCGTCGTTCAGCGCGTTGTCGGCGATTTTTTTGAATTATTTCCCCACAAGCGAGTTTAAGCGGGAATATAGGTTTAAGGATGGCATAGGGTCGATCACCCTCACAAGTTTTATTCATGTATTTTGGGTTCAATTACTGCCTAATGTTAACTTGTTAAGATTATCGACGCTAAACTTCAGAGCTACTGAGGGTAGTTATCCTCACTAACGGTATATGGGGTGTTTTTCATTGGATTATGCCTGAACTAGATGTCGGTGGTACCTATGGCGTCATCAATGTTGTCGAGAACGGTCAGGATGGTTAAAAACCCACTAATTTCGAATACCTCATGGATATGCTCTTTAAGGCCACAAACCACGAATGTTCCTCCTTCGCTTTGCAGACGTTTAGCCCCCATCAATAACACGCGCAAGCCAGCACTGGAGATGTAGTCCAAGCTTCCAAAATCGAGAATGATCTTGCTATTGCCAGCATCAATCTTGCCCATCAATTGTTGCTCGAAAGATTGCGAAGTCATGCTGTCTAGACGGCCTTCTACGGACAGTATGGTAGCTCTGTTAGTTTCTGTTTCACGAACATGCATGATTTTAATCCAACTCAATAATTTATAGCGATAATACTACATGCCAGAGAAAGTTTTACCTAACTGGATATGATTTTGATCGTCTAATCTTTTGTATTTCACCGTATCCATAAATTCACGAACGAAGTGGATGCCAAGTCCTCCTACACGTCGTTCTTTCAAATTCGATACTAAGTCGAATTTAGAAATTTTAGTTGGATCGAAGGGTAAGCCATCATCACAAACGTAGGCAGTTAGTTGGGGACTATCGAATATTAGGGTCAATCTGATTTGATGTGGCTGATCATCTTGATAGGCATAATGAATAATATTGGTAATAAGTTCATCAAGGACCAGATTTAATTTGAATGTGTCCTTCGTATTGAGTTTTGCCTGTTGTGCAAATGACTCGATATATCCTGTAAGGCGGTTTAATTCAGAAAGCTGATTATCTAAAGTGAAAACTTTTTTTAAGCGCATGCTTAGTCTGCTATCCACTACCCATAACCATTAGGTGTATCGCCGTTTTCCCAGGGATTATCCTTCATCGTATAGATATTTCTTGATATTGTTGGACCTTTCTTCTTTAATGAGCGCCTGATTTTATCCCAGTAAAGGCATGATTTTGCTGTGCGCGAGCTAAGGATAAAATTTTACCTCAATTTTTCTAATTTAGCAGGTTGTTAGGCATGTCGACCCAAGCAGGCATTAGCAGTAAGAATCAACTGCGATATGATGTGTATGAAACGCCACCTTTTGGGTTGTCAACGCTGTTGGCAGTACAAATCGTATTGCTGATTGTTCCGGGTATCGTCTTGACTCCGGCAATAGTCTTACGTGGTGCTGGTATGCCAGAAAGTATGGAAAGCTCTGTTATCTTTTACGCTTTGCTGGTGAGTGGGGTTACTACTATATTGCAAGCGCGCAGGGTATGGCGCCTTGGTGCTGGGTATATACTTTTAATGGGGACCTCCGGTGCTTTTATAGCGGTGGGCATAACTGCACTAGAATACGGGGGTATGGGGTTGTTGATGACCTTAATCGTCGTGTCATCGTTAATTCAATTTGTTTTTGCTAATAATCTTGGCTTGCTGCGGCGAGTTGTGACACCTTTGGTTGGTGGTACGACTATCATGCTATTGGCGGTCACCGTTATGCCAATTGCCTTTAAACATTTTCCCGCTGCTGGCCAAGGTGATCATACTTATGAAGCACCTTTGGTGGCCTTTGTAACGCTGGCAAGTATTCTTTTATTGTCTTTTTTTGGTAACCGTAATCTTAGGTTATGGGCGCCATTGATTGGCATAGTTCTGGGCTCGATTTTAAGTTATTTTTTTGGCGACTTAAATCTTGATCGGGTGAGTGCAGCTGAATGGGTTGGTGTGGCAGAGATACGATGGTCGAGCTTTGATTTGTCGTTTAAGCAATACTTTTGGGTTTTACTTCCAGCATTTCTCATTGTGACGATAGTGGGTGCTATTGAAACTTATGGTGACGCAATAGCGATACAGCATATTTCCAATCGTACGGAAAAGCCAATTGACTTTCGAGCCGTGCAGGGAGCTTTATATGCTGACGGTTTAGGCAATTTTTTATCGGGTTGTCTTGGTACTATGCCCAATACAACTTATTCCACCAGTATTTCTGTAGTAGATATGACGGGGGTCGCGGCTAGAAAAGTAGGTGTTCTTTGTGGCGCGGTGATGCTGCTATTGGCTTTTCTACCAAAATTATCTGCTGCCATCTTATCGATCCCTAAACCAGTAGTTGGTAGTTATTTACTGGTGCTTATTTTATTACTTTTTATGCATGGTGTTCGTATGGTAGCCAGCGATGGCCTTAGCTATGAAAAGGGTTTTATTGTCGGCATGGGGTTTTGGCTCGGCACTGGGTTTCAGCAAAAAGCAATATTTTACAACAGTATTCCTGGTTGGTTGAAGCCAATACTTGATAATGGTATGACTTCAGGGACATTGATAACATTGCTACTTGTTGGTCTTTTATCTATACGCCGGGGGAAGAAAGCCAGCATTAAAACGGAATTTTCACTAGATTCGCTGTCGGAAATACAAAAATTTATTGAAGGTTTTGTAAAAATAAATAAGTGGGACCAGCGCATCATCAATCGAATTCATCTAGCGGCGGAAGAAACATTGTTGGGTTTAGTAGAAGTACACAGTGAAAAGGTGATGAAAAAGCCAACAACGTTTCGAATGGAACTCCGTGTCGTGGATAATATGTTGGAAATGGATATTGCCATTGCGGCGATCGACAATAATATAGAGGCGTTAATCAGTGTGGCGAAACTATCTAATCAAATCCCGATGAATCAATTGCCGTTTAAAATACTTAGTAATCTGGCCGATGATATACGCCATTATCAATTTCATGGATTGGATTTTATTTGTTTAAAAATCAGGTGTTTTTAGCCATTGAAGGGGGGTGCTCAAATTTTTGCACCCAGACTTGCAGAACGCTGGTCGTATTGTTTTCGTTACCTTTGTTTATCGCTTTGGTTCGGTGCCAAACGCCAATTTCCTATAGTTCTCACCAACTAAACCAAACAAAGATTTAAGCCGGTCCATATGGTTGGTGGAGGAAAACAGCAGGGCTTTTGTCTCAGTATCTAGGTCTGCCTTGGGACCTAGGTATTTTTCTCGGATCGACGCCAGGCCACTCGTTTCTCCTGAGGTCATGCAACGAAACATGGCCATCTCTTCATCATCGCATGTCTTTGCTAGATCAATCAGGGTCAGTAGGATGGTATCCATGCCTTCAACCGCTGTTTCTGATAGGCGACGTGTCTGTTCATTCATAGCGAGCGCTTTGAGTTCTTGTCCCAAATCCTCCAAGGCCTCATTCATAGAAATTAGTTGGTGCTGATTATCTAAAAGTATATTGAGGCGTTCATATTCGTTATGGGAAAGCTTAGGGTTTTCCATGGCCTTGCAGATGGCATCGCCAATAATTTCGCATAACACCTTAAACGAGTCGTGCAGCGCTTTAATTTCCATGATGTCCTTATTTTCCCTCAAGCCGTTGAAAGAAGTTACCATGATTTCCAGCAAGCGTGCTTGCTCTTGCTCGATCTTCTTGATTGCCTGGGTTGGTTGATGTAACGAATAGTTATGTAAGAACTGAAGTTTAGAAGTCTCCAGGGCCAGTAATCGTGAGCGGATAAGCTGATCAGTTAATACCGCTGCAGTATGGGTATTTCCATCAAGTAGTAGTTCGTGATTAAACTCTTCTAACAGGTGACATTCCTCTTCTGTGGGTACCTTGGCAATCACTGGAATATCGGGGCTGATCAAGGTAATTGCCGCACTAGCTTGCTGCACCTCCTCAAAGTCATCCAAGGCCAAGATAGTATTCATCGCGTCTTTGATTTGCAGGCGATTGAGCAAAACTCGATCTGAGGAATCGCCGAATACCACGCTCTTACGAGCCTCCTTAGCTCTTACGTAGCCCTCGGTGTTATTAGTAACGATCACATGATTGATGTCGGCTTTATCCAACATATCAGATACTACCCGGCCAAAAGCACCGTACCCACATAGTATTACATGACCGCCGATAACGCTGGCCTGGTCTAGAGAATCCTTTTCAATCTCACCTTTTATGAACAGTCCAACGATAGCATCCAGATTGTTTAAAAGTAGAGGGGTAATAATCATAGATAACACAATTGCAACCATGACTATTTGTACCAAGGTGGGGTCCAACATCTTATTGACCAACAACAAGGAAAAAACCACCAAGGTGAATTCGCCAATTTGCGATAGCGTAATAGCGGTTTTGAGTGCAGTCTTATTGCCACTGGTATAAACCAGAATGGCAAATGTTATTGTTGTTTTAATAAACATAACCCCGAGACAGATCATTCCCACTGATAAGATATTGTCGATGACCACATCGAAATCGATCTGGAGTCCTACCGTGACAAAAAATACACCCAGTAATAGATCCCTAAAGGGAATTAAATCGGCTTCTACTTGATACTTGTAAATGGTATCGGCAATCATCGTCCCAGCGATAAAACCACCTAAAGAGTATGAGAAGCCAAAGGAATGGGCAATGTAGGATGCCCCCACCACAGTGAGGAGGATTGAGCCCATATAGATTTCTTTAGAATCGGCATTTGACACCGTTTTGAATAGATGGCCCAGTAAAAACTTACCAATGACGATCAACATTCCGAGAGTAATCATCGCATTGATGGCTGTCTCGGTTAGAAGTTCTGCTAGGGATTTATCCTCTCGGGTAAAGATGGTTATCATCAACAGAATAGGAATGACTGCTATGTCTTGAAAGATAAGTATTCCCACAGCATTGTGTCCATAGCCTGTCTTGATTTTTCCTGATTCATTAAGGACTTTTAATACGATAGCTGTAGATGATAGTGCTAGACCAGCTCCCATGATAATCGCTGACTTGTAGGGTATATCGAAACACAGCTGAATCAGGATTGCTAATATCGCTCCAGTGAGTATCACCTGTAGCATGCCGAAGAGGAACACTTCACGCCTCATACTGACTAGGTGAGAGACAGAAAACTCTAAGCCAATGGTGAACATCAAAAATACCACACCAAACTCGGCGATGTGCTCTAGAGATTGATTATCCTGTAGAGAGATTCCAAAGAGATTACCAACAATGACACCGGTAATGATGTAACCGATGA
>CAZZET010000066.1:0-20738 GCA_964653275.1 uncultured Methylococcales bacterium | reverse complement strand
AGAGAGATTCCAAAGAGATTACCAACAATGACACCGGTAATGATGTAACCGATGATGGTTGGCATATTGACCCTCTTCAACACAATATTCATTGCCGTAGCAATAGCAATAGTGGTAATGAAGATGGGGGTAAAGCTCTGCATTAATGTTTCCTAAGGATGGATTGGGTTGTATTCCCTGCACTAACAGGGAGGTCACCGTCTTGTATAAGGTCATATGCCGTTAGCGACCAGAAGTAAAGCTTTTGTGGACTCAAAATTCAAGCGAGTTCTTACCATCTGAACAAGAATAGAGTCGACAAAGATTCTACCGCACCTACCTTAATTATGAGAAGGAATCGATGAAGAAAAACAAAACAGGGATGAGCACCGTAGAAGTGAGACAGACTAGGATAAGATAGACTTTGTTTAGTGCTTTTCTGATGAAGGGGTACCTATTCAGGTACAAATAGATGCGTGCTCTGTCTCAATTAAGAGGTAAAATTATTGTTCATTAAAGAAAAAAACCATGTATAAGCGAAATACCGGGTTATTCAAATAACCTATGTATTGCGGTCTTGTTACTTCTTATAATCAGACGGTTGTTGCGCTATCGGCAGATATTAAGGTCACAGATTCAAGAATTATTTTATCTTCAATAAGATTGAACTGGACAGCAGTGGTAAGTAGTATGAAAATTATCGCTCTATTGGTGCATTTTTGACTATCAAGGTGTTTATTTTTCCTATTCTCTGCATTGCAGAGGGCTGCGGAAATGGCAGATAAACTGCTTAGTCAAAAGCGCAAAATTTCCTAATTACCATTGATATCCGAGCTTTACCCGGTAAGTTGTATCCAGTCTGTCGACATCGTCAGCTGGTGCATTGTCATACTCTGTTCGTATTTCCGTACTCGCAACCAATCCCAGTAAAAGAGGCACGCGGAAACCCGTCCACCCATCGAAAACGACATCATCTATGTCTTCGAAATTCCACAATCCTGTATGCCTATGATAAAACTGAATGTATTCGCCGAATACATAAACATCGAAATCGTTACTCCAGGATAATGACCAGTAGTCATTGTCGTCTGCTTCTCTGAAGTCCTCTAAAGTTCTAGAAGGTCCAATTGAGGAATTAAGATTCATCTTCTTAGTTTCGAAAAACTGGTAGCCGACAAAGGGACCCGCCGAAACTCGTAGTTTAAGATCCTGGAATTGATCTTGTTCAACTCGAGTGGACCCGCCAATAAACCATTTTTTGGAGAGAAAATAGTCATACTTAGCAGAAGCATCCCAAGCGTCCGCCGTTGTCTCTCCTCGATTTTTGTCTTTTTCTATATGCCCACGAAGCGTGAGGCGATCGTTTTTTCTTCGGAATAATAAGTTTCCATCAATATCTAATTCATCTTTGTCCGTGTTGCCACGCTGTGATTTAAGGGCCAAATTGACGGCGCCCGAAATCTGCATAGATTCCCCCAGCTGCCAGGCGGCTGGGTTGATAAACGCTAGCTCCTTGTGGTTGTAAATTATTGGAGGCTTACTGGGTTCAACCTCAACTATCATAATTTCGTCTTGATTTTTGACAAACTGTGTCATGACGGTTTTTTCGTTTTTGAGCAATATTTTTACCGGAATCTGGGTTCGGAGTTCACTTATTTGGTCCCACTTAATGTGTACTGTACCAGCGTACGTAGTTTCAAACTTTAGAATGCCATCTTCCTCATTGACCACCTTGCCATTCAAACGCGAACCATCTTTAGTAATGAGTTCATCGCCTAATGTAATTTGTCCGGAAAGGGATATCGACACGAATAGAATTAGATAGATGATGAATTTTTTTATCATGTTATTTTTTTTACTTGAACAAGAACGGGTTCGAATATTATCTTGGGTAGAGCGAGCACAAAAACTGGGATAGATTTAGTTTAATCGGTCAATTCACTACCCTATTTATCAAAAAAAGAACGCCCCTGTCGACCTTTATTGCTGGTATCAACTCATCCCAAAGTGGGTGATGCCCTCCCAGTTGGAGGCAAATGAATTGGCTATAGATGCTTACAAGTTCTGAACAAACTCCGTTCTTTGGTGTAAGAAGTTGCCTCCCAATTCAAAGGATGAGAAACAATTTGCGATATTTGTCTCTCTGACAAAGATTAGGAATACGCTTTGGTAGGTCGCTACAGTGGATGTCCAATCGGAGGGCTCTACCTCTTTGATCACTATTGAGCAATACCAACATTGGGGCCAAATAAATTTTGTGGGTGCGATAGGCGCTGCTGAAAAAGGGCGCTCGTGTTTTTTCTTCCAGACTTTTACGAGTCTGCGGTCTATCAGATTGATGGTTTAATAGCAATCGTTTTTAAAAAACTTTTAAAGATTTGTTTCACCCGGTCAAAACACTAAAAGACGGAAGCGAAATTGAATGGAAGCACCGAATGATGAAAACATTATTCCAGGGGGTACGTCCCGACAACCAAACCCTGGATTGAGTCAAATGAATGTATTATCAAAAAACTGGAGATTTTTTTATGAGTACCAAGTTGAACCCAATTTTTTCTCGTCTCGCCCTCGGATTGTCTTTAGTCGGTGTTTTTACGAATGCACACGCTACCGATGAACCGTTTAATGTATCCATGACCCTGTTGGCTCCGCTTACTATTACCGAATTAACGGCACTTTCCTTCGTTGATACCAACGCGGGTAGTGCGACGACGGTTGTGACAGCCCCCTCCGATGCACTAGCGGCCAGCTTTAGTGCAACAGGTACACCACTTGATTCAGCGACAGGAAGTGTTGTTGAAGCCAGTATTACCATGACTACTGGGGGTGGTGGCGCCACCGAGCAGATCGTTGTTGATACCTTTACAACAGGTGGTGATATGGACGCAGCCGGTGCAACGACATTCGATGCGGCTGGCAACATTGCCGATCTTCGTGTTGGTGGTACGGCTAATATTGATGCGACAGATGTTGCTGGTATCTACAGCGGCACAGCAACCTTTCGTCTAATCTATTAAATTTTAATTAGATATCTCGGAGGATGGGTTTACACTGTTTTCTAACAGTGTCAATTGTGAGAACAAGAGGCACTTTGGGGATTCCTTGTCCCCGAAGTGTTTCCACGTTATTTAGAGTTGAAGTCTGCGTGCGCTTGAAAGCCGATACCAGAATTTGCTATGGAGAGTAAAGTGCATGGACCAATTGTTCCGTTCCAAGGGCTTTTTAACCGCCCTTTTCGCAATGCTGTTCGGTACATGGTTTGGCATGGCGAAGTTAGCTTACACTTCGGATGCACCTTTTAATGTCTCCATCCGGCTGCTAAGCCCGATCACAGTCACTACTGACTTGTCTTTGACCTTTCCTCCCATTTTATCAGGTACGCAAACCGATCTTACGGTTAACCCCTCTGATACAAACGCTGCCGTGTTTATTGCGGTCGGCTCACCCGATATGCAGGTTGTTGGGGGCATAGTGGAAAGCAGTATTGTAATGATCGCCGGATCTGGTTCAGCTAATGAACGAATACCTGTCGACAGCTTCGTAACGGGCGGCGATATGGATACCGCAGGTACCGCATCGTTTAGTAAATCTGGCACTTTAGACGACTTGAGGGTTGGTGCCACAGCACACATAAAAAATAATACCTTACCGGGTGCCTACTCCGGTAACGCAACTTTTAGATTGCTTTATAAGTAGGCCTTTGTTTTATTGGGAGATGAATATGAACAACACGAACCTTTTGCCTACCTTTTCAGCGCATATTGCTCGATTGTTTGGAGTATGTTGCTTGCGATCCTTATTAGTCCTGACAATCCTATTTATGCTGGTATTTGTCGAAACTGCCCAAGCTCGGAATTCATTTCTGGTGGCGCCTGGGCGCGTGGACGTCGATCTATCCAGACCAAAGACTCAATCGTTCATCATAACCAATAACGGTGACGATAAAATTCGGTTATCGATTGATCCGGTCTATTTCGCGGTAGATAGCAAATCGCTTGCTGCGGGTGAACCGATCAGTGAAAATAAGGTAGGTTATGACGATTTGCATCAGTTTATCCGCGTCAGTCCGCGCGCCTTATCCCTGCAACCCGGCCAACGTCGGGATATTCGTATATCAGTACGGGCGCCGGGTGACTTGGTTCAGGGTGACTATCGCGCTCATTTGTTGGTTCGCATGGTCGAAACTGCCATGACCGTGGGCTCGGGCAATCCGAAGGATCCCAATTCCGTTGGAATGCAACTGAATATCAAAATGGAAACCGGTGTGGCTCTCTATGGACATATGGGCGATCGTGATCCAAAAATTGATTTTCAGTGTCGCCATGATGAGTCGGGCAATGTGTTGATTCAGGCAACTAATACCAGTCCCTGGTTGTTTGATGGTTGGGTCCGTGTATTTTCCAAAGGCGCCGTAGAAGGACGGGCGCCGTTGCATGAATATCGCTTGCGTAGTATTCGGGAAAGCCGCATCGAAACTAACACACTTTGGAAACATGCTGCCGATGATCTGGAAATTCTCTGGGAAGACCCGAGCAATGAGGTCGTTCGCCATCACACAACGTGTAGCATGAAAACTTAGCTAACGAACAATGCGGGTCTGGACGACGGCATCGTTTCTGATAGCACTATTTCAAACAGGAAATCTGCAAGCCGCAGTTAAAGCTACCGAATCTGCCCAAGTACCCCAGCTTGTCGAAGCCTTCATCGAGATTCGCGTAACAAAAACGCGAGGCAGTTCCTTCTATCGGGTTATGGTGGATGAACAGGAACGTCCCTATCTTGATGTAGTGGATGTGTTCGAGCGTTGGTTTGATATGAATGCCGATTGCCAAATCGAAAGGTTTTATTGCCAGGCAGTTATGCAGCCAGCAGGGCGAACTTTCTGGTTGGATATGAATCAAGCCCAGTTTGGTGATTCAACGGATGATGGGCAGCCCTTGCCCAGTAATTCCTCTGTATTGCATGATGGATCGGTGTGGCTGCGTTTTGATGTTTGGTCGCAATGGTTACCGATGACGACTATTTGGAGTCTTGCGCGATATACCTTGGCTTTCCAGCCACATTTTCCCTTGCTCAAAGATCTGAAACGCTCTCGGGAGCTGAATCGCGTTCTGTTACATGAAAAAAATCGGCAAAAACAGGTTCTCGGCGAGAAAATACCTGTGGTTGCACCGGGTGAGCATCGTACAGAGGTGCGCTATCAGTTTCAGTATGAATATGATTTTAGTGGGGAGAACCGCGTTTCTGGTGATGTTGATTTAGCATCGGACTTATTCGACGGTACGCTGCAACTGGGTGCTAGTCTGACCCCCATGGATAAAGAAAAGTTTAATATGGATTTTTGGCGCTATAGACAGCTGAATCAGCCAAGTTATGCTTTGTTGGATATCGGTCATACGACCTCCGATTTATCGGTACTACTACCTTCGGTCAGTATGCAAAAAGGCATAAAGGTCAAACGGCTAGAACGTGTCAATGGTGCCGGAATACTGGATTATGAAGATCGTACCCAACCGGATACAGAGATTGACGTTTACCGAAATGGTTTTTTACAGGAAACGTTGAAGACCGGCAAGGATGGTGTATTTCGGGTAGAGGAGCAGCTGGTATCCGGTAACGATCGGTTGGCACTTAAGTTTTATTTTCCTGATGGATCCGAACAGTCTGAGACCATTGCGATTGCTCCGGACAATGCTTTGATTCTCGATGCTCGGCAGTGGGATGGGCAATTGGTTTCTGGCGAAGTGCCCGATGGTTGGTTTAGTCATGCTTCCCTACGCTACGGCTTAGTGGAGAATTTTACCATGGGTACCCACTTGATGTTTATTCCCAGTGAGGAAGGAAGCAATGCTGGTTTGATGCTAGATACTGTATGGCGTCCCTGGCGAGGCCTCAATTTGACAGCCGAGGCGATGGTCAGTAAAGCGGGTCTTGATTATGGCTTTCGCGCCGACTTTACTGGCTTAAGCGATCATGTTTTCCAGTTTGAATCACGTAATCTAGCAGATGACAGTGTAATCTTTGATTTACCTTCTGCTAGTGACATTAGAAAGCTGATACGTTTGCGACATCAGTTTCGAACAGCACGCTGGAATTGGCGAAGTGAGTTGACACGTGCTGATGAAGAAACCGACTTTGATGCAGTGCTATCGCGACGAATCAATCGACACTTGGCCTTCCAACTCGAATCGCATTATTCGCTTGACCACCGAGATGTTCGCAATATTCGTTTTGGGAATATTGTCAGTCTCCCACTTGATAGTCGTCTTGAGGTCTACCGTGATTTTAGTCCGGATGCTCGAGCATGGTCCGCCCTTTATACATTACAAGGTGGCAATAAACTCCCCTGAAATGTGAATTTTGATGTGACTAAAGCCGATGGAGCGCCATTCGAGATGCGGGGTAGTGTTACTTGGCGTCCGACAAAGCGGCTACAATTGAAGTTTTCAGGTGCTGCCGGGCAATACGGCTTGACGGCCAATTGGTCAGATATTGTTGGACCGAAACTGGGTCCGGAAACATGGGATAATTTTGCTACCGGTTCTTTAATCGGCCGGGTGATGCAGCCACCGGCGCGACCGGGCGAACCCTGGCAACCCCTCTCTGGGATCACTGTCCGTGCAGATGGTATTCCCGTTGTTACCGATGCTGAGGGTTATTACAAATTTACCGGTTTGGCTACCAGCAGACGGATTGCCATCAGTGTTGATCGGAACTCGCTTGATGCCACCCTAGCGCCAATAGAGGACACCCAGGTGGTCTATCTCCGGCCTGCCACACATATCACCTATGACCCCGAACTGACTTGGACTGCTGGGCTGGACTGTGTCTTGATTCACAAAGGACCGATACCGCCCAACACTTCAATCCAAGTACACAAAGTCGATTCCGGCGAATTGGTCATGCAAATAACCCCCGAATCTGATGGTTTTTTCATCGTTGAAGGTTTAACGCCAGGTAATTATTCCCTTACTCTAGCCGGTGTGGATTCACCTCCAAAACCTTTTTTGGTTGAATTGGGAGACGGTGTAGACTGGTTATCGTCTCTTGAATGGCATTGGCCATTAGAAACAGGAGTAGTTGAAGAAGGCGATGTGTCAAAGAATAGCGATCCTAGTGAACAAAAGTCTGATTGAATTTTACATAAAAAGACCGGTTTGCAAGGATCTTCCTGTTTTCATCTTGCTTCCCTAGATTTGATAGCTTGAATTAGTCATCGTCACTACTGCTGTCATCATCGCTACTGCTGTCATCGTCACTACTGCTGTCATCGTCACTACTGCTATCATCGTCACTACTGTCGTCATCATCATCGTCAGCGTTGTTGTCGTCACCATCATCCCTTATTGCCAGGAAAGCATGCTCTTCTCCTCCAATCATGCCAATACCCGTAATGTCTCCATGGTCATTGATGTCATTTGCTTCGATAAAGTAGCTCCAGCCCTGAGCGGTGCAATCTGTCACCACGCATAAATCGATCATTTCACCATTTTCATACAAAAAAGCGCGGAAATCTGTATCACCTTCGATCGTCGCCCGACCGACGACCTGCCCCGATGAGTTAACCCCGCGGCCGAAACTAAGTGAGCCGCTTAGTGTACCCAGGTCAGTCATTGTACCGTTGATATCTAGAAACGCATGTACTATGAGTGGAGTTTCGGTGACCGCCGAAAACCCGGTAATGTCCCCCAATGAGTTGATGTCGTTACCCCGACTAGTTTTTCCGCCAAGTGTGCCTATATCGGTCAGGGTGTTGCCATCATAGCGATAGCCATGTGGTTCGGTTTGGCCTGCTATCTGTGAATAACCTGTGGCTTCCCCTGCTGCATTGATAGCCGTGCCCCAACTATTTGTTCCGCCAATTAAAGTACCAATATCAGTTAGCCCGCCATTATGATAGATAGTCGCATGCAACGCATTGCTTTCAGTACGAGCGTGGCCAATGATTTGACCTAAATCGTTGATATCTTCGGCGAAACTATTTGTCCCGCCTAGTGTATCTAAATCAGTTATGATGCCGTTCTGGTAGCTGAAGGCATGGATTTTCCCATCATCGGTTAGAGAAAAGCCAACAATCTGGCCATGAACATTGATTCCCTGAGCTATGCTCAAAGTTCCACCAAGTGTACCAAGACCAGTCAGAGTACCATTTTGATAAAGAGATGCATGAAAAGTACCGTCGGCGAACGAGGCATACCCTACCACTTCCCCAAATGAATTGAGTCCGTTGCCTACACTGTAAGTACCTCCCAACGTGCCCAGATCAATGAGGCGATAGTCGGCTGCATTGGCGAAAGATAAAGGTAAAAGGAGGAGGGTAAGCGCCTGGTAGATATTTCTTTTTTTCATATTTATTTCGTTATTTGTTTGTAATTTAGCCTGGACGTGAGGTCGATTAAAACCGTCGGGAATACTAGTATTTCACCAATAATACCCTTTGTTTGAATGCCTTTGGTTCAGCCTAAGGATGAATCAGTGTCCTCGAAAACGTTATATTTTTAAGAGCTAATTGTAGTTTATTTTTTCGCGTTTTTTTCGAGGGCCATGCGGCAGTTAGCTGTTCGATAGGGTTTGGATTGGACATGGCTATGTTGTTGTTTTTATATTTCTTAAATTATTGCTACTCCTTTTCGAGTGATCTGACCTACATTTCTCACAACTTGTGTGGCGAAACGTATCGGTTGGCTGAATTTAATACTGATCATCTATACTTTGGCTAAGGAGGCATTTTTGTCAATAAAATAATAGCATGACAAAAGTGGTGACAATGGTGGAGGATTTAATAAGAGAGAATGAATTTGTATCAGCGTCTAAAGGTACTTCGGAATGTATCAAATTTAATGCGCTGCTCAATATACAATGACAATGGATATAGAAAATCAACAGAAAAAACGGGCTCTAAGTGTTGAAGACTTTCAAGGGAGTACTCGCGGAAGAGAAGACTATCTAATTCCTGAATCGTTAGAAGTTAAAGACTTGTATGAACACCTTGTACTGGCTCAGTCTAGCGCCTTGGAGCAATACGATGAAGCGAGTAATTTTGATGAAATCCATGCTGAGGTTGATTCAAATAGCGAATTAATGAGTGAGGTGGAGATATTCGATTTCTCCGAATCGAGTCCGAATAGAAAAAATATTGAAGTCAGTAATGGTATTGATGTAGAACAGTTATTGCCCAAGGATGAGCCAATAAATCCGACATTTGACCCTCAGCTAAGTGAAGAAGTTGAACCATTCCAAATTCCATCAGAGTCAGAACAGGACCTTGGAAGTAAGGATGATGGATCTATGGATTCCGAGTTGTTACGGATTTTTAAAATTATAGAAGAGGAAATAGATCAGGGGATTGACACGCCCAGTTCGAATCTACATAAGGAAGACGATGTCGAATTCAAATTTGCAGGGACTGATGAAGAAAACGTGCCTCCGGTAATTCACAAGACACCAAAGGTAGTATCTGAGTCCAAATATTCAGATAATCGTAGCTTCGGTCCAAATAAAACAAATCAAGATAAATTTATAGCTCTGAACACAGCAGTAACCGCCTTCGTTATTATGGCTGCAGGGCTGGTTGGTCTTGCTTTTTATACCCATGAGTTACAGTCCAAAATTAACGTTCAGAATTCTAACAATGCCGCCTCTAAAGATCTTGCAACAACTTCCGAAATTCAAAAAAGAATCGGTATCCTCGTAACAGAAGTTAGTAAGCTTAATTCCGCAGTCTTTCACTTTCATGGAAAGGGTAGCGACTCGTCCGATATATTGGGGACCAAACAAACTTCTTCTGAGCTGAATTCGCAGAAAAGACCAGTTTCAACTGTACCGCAAAAGCGCTGGACAGTTAAACTTGTTTCAGTCGGAAATAAGAAAGCAGCTGACCAGTTACAAGTGGAGTTTCGATCTAAAGGAATTCCTGCTGAGCAGCAGCGTATAGAAATTGATGGTAAAAGAATCTATCGAATCGCAGTCAGCGGATTTTCAACACGGGGCCAAGCTAATGACTACGGTCAAAAAGTGATAAAAGAACTCGGTATTGACGGTTATTGGGTGTCTCAATAAACGAGCCGTCCTAACATCACACACTATCGTATCAAGTCGTTTATCTATATAGCGACTTCTAAACTAGCCTCCTAGCTATAATCCACTAAACGTTAGGTGTTGTAAAAGTAGTTTCTAGTTTTGGCAATTATTTTCGCTTAAATCGCCAATCTCCTTTAAAACCTCCCTACTGAAATTTTTTCTCCCTAAGGTGCATAAAGTGCTGTGCTTGTGGATAGGGTCTTCATTAAAACAGAAACGATTTGGAATTTAATCGATTAGGGCCGTAATACTGCCCGGACTGTTTGCGATCCTCGTCAATTTTGTTTCGAATTGGCTCCAATCATGTCAAAATGATGATTTCTGCATCGATTCTAGAGGGGTACGAATTGCGTAGTATTGTGTTTATTGTACTTAGTATGATTTTGGCATCAGTGGGCCGAGTGAATGCCGATATTATAGGGGAGGCAAGGGGTCAAACCAGCGATCAGTCAACAGCTAAAATCAAAGAGGGGACATCCACCGAATCACAGATATTAAAGCCTTCTTCGAAAAAGACGAAATCTAAAAGTAATTCTAAAACAATCAGTGGATTGATTAGTCGGCTGAACCACCTTAATAGCCAAATTTTGGATATCCAGGACGAGCAATTCTTTGATGAGTTGTTAGAAAAGCAAAACCAGATAATTTCTGAGTTGGTTACCGCATTGTATACACCCGCACGGGTAAAATTACCGGCTGTAGCCACAAAACGGCAAATTAACTTGTTATCCTCGCGGATTGGAGTCAATCAAGAACGTGGCAACGAATTGGCGGTCCAGCGCGACCAAGCCAAATTGGCATATTACGATACGATTCAGAATATTGAGAGATATCTGATTTATTTAAATAGGGCAGTACACAGTTACCAGTCGGTAGACGAGATTGTCAGTCATTCGGTTGAGTTGCTTAACCTTGCTGAAGGGGAAGCTGAAAAATTTCCGATGCCAGATGACCACGAAGAAAGTAGGACAATTACGGATTTAAAAAGGAATATTGAGCAATTACATTTGGCTAATGCGACTTACCAAAGCATTTTGCATTATATTCTTGATAATCCAACAAAAATAGCAAAAACCCATTGGTTTCAGAATTTTTCATTGTTATCGGCCATTTCCTATTTTAACAATATAAGTTTTCTAAGACCGATAAATTACAAGATCGCACCACTTCGAATTGATGCTGGGGGGGTCATTGTTTCGTTCATCATCGCGTTACTTATTATATTCTGCTACCCGCTTGTCGTAAGGGGCAGCCGTTGGTTGATCAGAAGGTATATTCTGAGTCAGGGCTCCGATCATTTGGAGTTGATTTACCAGGCTATTGATCCTCCTATTCGTGGGTTACTGCTTTTTTTCAGTATCGACCTTGCTACATATGCTTTGCTGTATAGAACAGAATACAAAGGAGCAATCGAAAGTTTTGTATTTGTTGTCTACACCTGGATCTACGTTTGGCTAATCTGCCGACTATTGGACAGTGTTGTTGCCGTTCAGGTCAGCGAGATATCCAAAACTAACAAGGAACTACGCAAGGAACTCGTCAACCTTGCCGTTAACCTAGCGAAAGGAATAATTTTGATTGCCGCCATGGCGGTGATATTGAGCCATTACGGTATTAGCATTGCTGCAATTTTGTCAACCCTTGGTATTGGGGGTTTGGCGTTTGCCCTCGCTGCTAAGGATACGCTATCGAATCTTTTTGGTGGGGTCACTATTTTATTCGACAATGTATTCAGAATGGGTGATTGGGTTAAAATTAAAGACGTCGAAGGAACTGTTGCCGAGATCGGTCTACGCAGTACCACTATCCGTACTTTTGACAACGCGTTGATTACCATCCCTAATTCAATTATTTCAGTTGCCAGCGTTAAAAACTGGAACCGGCGCATGGTGGGGCGACGGATTAAAATGTATGTTGGCGTCACCTATGAGAGCAATATCGACGACATTCGTCGGACACTTGATGACATACGACAGATGTTAAAAGAACATCCGGGAATTGCAGACCCCAAGGAAAAAAAAACGGTCAGAAGAGTACGGTATAAATTCTCCTCACACGAGGATGCGTTGGGGATCAAATCGACCCAGCTAGTATATTTGGATCGATTTAATGATTTTTCAATTGATATTTTGATTTATTGTTTTTCAAAAACTGTTGATTGGGCGGATTGGTTAGCCGTCAAAGAAGATCTACTCTATAAAATCGCCGATATTTTGAAAAAAAACCATCTCGAGTTCGCCTATCCTACCCAGGTAAGAATAAATCGAGGAACCGGGTTGGTCGGAACACGAACCGAAGATGCTTTTCAGCCCAATGAAGTTTAGGAAGACCAAATAAAGTGAATTTTTGTCACTTGTCCTGCGAACCACCTTTGAACAGCGCTGCTTGCTCCTGAACTCGGTTGGATCGCCGATGCTGGCGTTGCGACTTTGTTTGGGTATTGCTGGGTTTGCGCCGGACATGTTTGTGTACGGGTTTTGGCGATTCGGTTTGGTCCGATTTGGATGTTTGTCGAGTACCGGATGGCCTATTCGTTGACGACCTGTTTCGACTACGACTTTCGGTGTGTTTTCGGCGCTGAGCATGGTCCTTCCCATTTCGCCATTGTTTTATCGGTTCTGGCTGAATGCTCGGATCCGGTTCATACCCTTCTATAATTACGTTAGGGATTTTTTGTTTTAACAGTTGTTCGATATCCCGTAACAGTTTGTGTTCATCTACACACACCAGGGAAACGGCTTCACCCTCATTGCCAGCCCGGCCCGTACGGCCAATGCGGTGTACGTAATCCTCAGGTACATTGGGTAATTCGTAGTTGACTACATGGGGTAGCTGATCAATATCTAGTCCTCGAGCGGCAATATCGGTGGCGACTAAAACCCGTACTTTACCGCTCTTAAACTCGCTTAATGCACGAGTACGGGCACCCTGGCTCTTGTTGCCATGAATGGCGGTAGCGCTCAGACCATCTTTTTGCAACTGTTGGGCTAAACGATTGGCGCCATGTTTAGTGCGTGTGAAGACCAATACCTGACGCCAGTTGAGAGATCCAATCATGTGACTCAATAACTCCCGTTTGCGGCGCTTATCCACTGGGTGAACCACCTGTTCGATCTGCTCAGCGGTCGTTTTACAGCGTTCGACCTCGATCAGTTCTGGGTGGTTGAGCAGGCGATCGGCAAGCTGTTTGATTTCGTTGGAAAAGGTAGCTGAAAATAGCAAGTTCTGGCGAGTATTATTTTTGGGAAGCAAAGCCAGCACTTTACGGATATCATGGATGAAGCCCATGTCGAGCATTCTGTCGGCTTCATCGAGCACCAGAATTTCGATTTTGGATAGATCCACAGTTTTCTGGTTGGCGTGGTCCAACAATCTGCCCGGTGTGGCCACAAGAATATCAACGCCACGCCGTAATTTTTCTATTTGTGGATTGATTTTGACCCCACCAAAGATCACAGTAGATTGTAGGGGAAGATGACGGCCGTAAGTTTTTACGCTGTCGGCTACCTGGGCTGCTAACTCACGCGTTGGAGTAAGAATTAGGGCTCGAATCGGGCGTCGGCTGTTTTTAATCGGGGTTACGAACAGCCGTTGGAGCAGTGGAAGTGTGAAACCGGCCGTCTTGCCGGTACCGGTCTGGGCGCCACCCATAACATCCTTGCCTTCCAGAATGATGGGAATAACCTTGTGTTGGATCGGTGTGGGCTGATTGTAGCCCTGTTCGCCGATAGCACGCAGGAGTTCGACCGACAGGCCGAGGGTTTCAAATGACATTGGGATTTACTCCAGTCTTGCCCTCCCAAAAGTAATAACTGCTAGTGGGAGCCGGTCTGGGCTGAATTAGGAAAATTTTTACTAAGCGAGAGGCCCTGGTGTTAATAAGGGGCGATCAGCGCAAGAGTTTTCCCTGCGACCCAAAAGCCGCTAAGGGTGCTAGCCGGTTAGGCACCAGGAAATAAGGTAAAGTGTACCATATACTTGAATAACTGTCTGTTTTTGACCTGTTTTTGCCTTGGATCCAAAATATGAAGGCTGAATGCGTTTCACCGTGTAGCAGAGTACAATAGCTAACCCGATCATTACAATGTTAAATTCGAAGACAATAAAACCAATACAAATTTGGGTTGACGCTGATGCTTGCCCAAAAGTGATTAAGGAAATCCTGTTTAGAGCGGCGGATAGGGTAGGTGTGCCTGTGACCTTAGTTGCCAACCAATTTATTCAGGTTCCTAAATCCCGCTACATCCATTCGGTTCAGGTGCCAACGGGTTTTGACGTTGCAGACAACTATATCGTGCAAAGGGTGGAAGAGGGTGATTTGGTCATCACAGCAGATATTCCTTTAGCTGCCGAGGTTGTCGCCAAGGGTTGTTTGGCCTTAAATCCACGTGGCGAGCTTTATACCGAAGACAATATTCGCCAGCGTTTGAGTATGAGGGATTTTATGGAAACCCTACGCAGCAGTGGAGTGGACACAGGCGGACCTGCATCATATAGCCAGGCTGATCGCCGTGCCTTTGCGAGCCAGCTGGACCAGTGGCTCGCCAAGTCGATAGCGCAGCTGAAAAATGGCTAATGGCGTGACAGCATGGCAGTGGGTTGATGTGAATAAAGTACGATCTTGCGAAGTATTTTAGATAAGGTTAAATCCGATTGTAGCATTGCCAAGTATCGGAACTCTGCTCGCGTTTAGCTGACACTAATAGAAACAAATATGTACCAAATTACCCTAAAAATTTAAACTCAAGCACTTTCACGCAGTGATGCTGATAAATTAGTATTTCGCGGACTGAGGACGCTTAGTGCCAAACCACCAATAGCAACTACGGCAATTTTATGTTCTGTCCCGACCACGACCAGTTGCTGTAATTCTCCAAGATCTAGAATTTTTGACCCTTTAGTCGCTGCTTCAACACATTCCTGGGTTACAGCCGCAAGTCCATCAAAATCCGGAACTTCTCCGGCCATGGCCATGACCAAGCCGTCAAAGCTGATCAAACAACCTGAAACGCCGGAATGCATTGCAACGTTGACTACAATCCTATTCAATGCAGCCACGAATTCGCCACGGTGAGTGTCGGGTTCCCGGTTGAAAATAGCCGAGTCATCACTGCGCAGAGTCTGATGTTGGGCATATTTGTTGGCAAGGCTAATCAGCCTCTCAACTTGAGACTCAAACCAATGCATTGGTACAGTCTACGGTTACTAAAAAATACATCGATTTAACCAGTTTTTCTGTTTCAGATGACTCATAGGCGCAAATGCGGCATAGCCCATGTAATATAGGCATTTTAAAATTCCTTTAATACAGCTGGTTTAACGCCGGTAATGTTTCCTTAATTTCGTAGCGCACTGCCCCCAGTAAGGCGTCTTCATCTGTAAATAAGGCGAGCATCAAGCCCTGCTTTAGCGGCGCCATCATGATATATCCTTCTTCATTCTCACAAATAACGATATTCACCGACTCTTGATTCGCGTGGTGTGCAGCCCGGGATGCAGCTCCGAAAACAATTTGGACTGACGCGCCTAGAGCATCTGTATTTACGTCAAATTCACGCCTGATCGATGTGACCAATCCGTCATTGTCAACAATAGCCGCTGCAGTCACACCCTTTAGACCTGTTAAGCCTCGAAGAATAGTGTCCACAGCTTCGTTGCGAATCACCCTTTGGTTTCCTGACGACACTTCGGTTAGTATTCTTTCTGAATTTTGCATAGATATCACTTTAATCTTAAGGTAGTCATTTTTAATGTAGTCGTTCGAATTTAATCTGTGTAGCTTTTCGGCGAATCAAAGAATCTGAGCGGTTATAGCGCACGTTTTATCCCCGATAGCGTTGCACTTTGTCTCGATCGCCTTAACGTTACGTCCGGCGAATTCTCCAACGATGCCACCAACCATTCCAGCTTCAAAATGGCAGATTGGTGCATTTACACCATGAATACCGGCGCAGGATACACATTCGTCTACTCGAAAGTCGAGTTCTCCAGAATCAAGATCAACCCTTGTCGGCACAACCATACCAATGCTCAAGCGTTGGCACAGTGCGCCTATTTCGCCTACATACATATCCAGATCCTTATCTTTGGATTCGTTCACAGCATTTCCAAGAATCCGTCCAAGGCTAGCTCCAGACTGGTAGACCATAGCCGATGCGCCGGGACCTATGAGTTCTTCAACTCCGGCACCTAAGGCAATCATCCGAAGTACCTGAAACAATCGAATCGGAATCATTGACCCCAAACTCTCACGATTTTCGACATCGGTTTCCTCATTCAATATCGATCGTAGCAAAACTCTCTTGGCAATTTCGTAATCTGAGGTCGTCTGGTCTTGGATCGCAATAGTATTCATAGTATTTTCTCTCAAAGTTATTCGGAATGGTTCATGCACTCAACCACAACGCGCCTGTTACGTGTTCTTCCAGAACGAGTGCTATTTGACGCAATCGGTGATTTCTCCCCAGCGCTGAAAACCTCGATACGATCAGTAGAGAGTCCAAACTCCACCAACAAATTTTTTACAGAATCAGCACGTATTCGACCTACATCCAGGTTGGCTGCTAGCCGACCAACATTACAGGTGTGTCCAACGACACGAACCTTATTAAGACAGTAGTTATCGGCAAAATCTTTTAAACCATGGAGCGTAGATTTTGGTAAACCATTTACGGTGGCCACATTAAAACCGAATTGGAGGATAAACTCGCTTGTTTCAAGTGGCTCACTAAGTGCCTTATCTCTAGTAAGATCTGTTGAATTAACTGTTTGCCCAGGAATTCCAGACGTAGATGAGGTATCTTCGGACACTGTATTACCTAATGATACCTGTTGGATTTCATTTGCTACGTTGCTATCCGTTACGGGCTGCGACCTCTCTGTTAAATTGGCTTGTTTACCAACCACCGGTAATTTTTTTTGAATTGGGCTGAGTGCAGCAGATTGGTTTTTTTCTACCGCAACTTCGATCGAAGAATCAATATCTGTTTCATTGGAGTGTTTTTTCAGGTTTGTTTCCGACACTGAATGAATTTTATCTCCAAGCTCAGGGTTAGGCCCGTTTGTTTCGCCTAATATTTCGGGTTGCCTAACAATTGGAACCGACTGTGGTTTTATGTCCGACGAGTTAACGCCCAGATACATCAGCCCCAATACCCCAACTAAAACGATGGCTGCCCATGTGATTAGGATTCGTGAAACTTTACGTGGCTTCGTAGCTAGAGAATTACTTGAGGTCTCGATTTTTTCCAAATCGTCTAATTCTACAGGCAGATATAATTGTTCGACTTCGGCGGCCACAACATCAGGACGCTCTCGATTGGATACACCGTCCAAACCATCGTGGTCCAAAACGTACGGCCGGTTCATGGCAAATCCCTGGCGCATCTGAACCCGACATAGTTGTAACGATTTATCTGAAGGAGCATGCTTCTGGCAATCGCACCATCAACCACACACTTGTGACGGAATGAACCGCCAAAAACCCAACTGTATCCAGATTCCAGAGTGGTGTCTTCTTTTGTGCTATCGGTCCATTCCCAAACATTGCCAACGAGGTCCAAACAACCGTCTGTGGAACCACCAGCATGGTGTAAGTCTACTGAAGCGGTCTTATTCAATTCTAATTCTGGACAATTACAGCGCCAAGGTTCCCACTTCTCTCCCCATGGAAACTTTCGACTGTCAGGGCATCTGGCGGCGGCTTCCCATTCATTGGCTGTGGGCAATCGTTTGCCACACCAATCTGCGAAGCCACTTGCATCTTTAAACGATACACCGACAACTGGATGATTTAACAGATTTTCAGGAGGCTTTTTCTGCCACCAATGATCAGGAGGTAGACTGCCGGTTTCTTTTATATATTGGGCATACATTTTATTGGTCACAGGTGTTTGGTCTAACATAAAACCGGTGACACTGATATCGGTTGCACCATATGCGGAGGTTAATGTGATATGCGGTACAGCAACCATCCCCTCCGGTACAATGACACCGTGTGTATAGATGCATGTGTTCGATTTTTTTTCGTCTTCGGGTATTTTTGGGGGTGATTCGGACTCTATTGGTGAAGGTGGTTCGGGCTCTACCAGCATTGGCGGTTCGGTTTCTACCGGTGCTGGCGATTCGTATTCTACCGAACTGAGCTTGAGTGACTGCTCAGTAGACTTATTTAATTCTAAAAGTCTCTGCTCTATAATTTCCGTATAATTCACTTCGTTATTCGAAATCGAATCTACTTTTAAAGAGTGCTTTTGCTGCAAGTTGTAAGGTGTTGATGCTGGTTTTGTATGAAACGGTTGGCAAATTTTCTCAATTTTATTTGAGATAATATGAGCCCGCATGACAGCACTGTTTGTCAGAGCCGCATATCTACGTTTTAAAAAATTCCCCTCTGCTGCGGAAGGCGAAAGAAGTTCGGAGGCGAGTTTGACAATTTGAGGCGTCACAACCTGTTCCGAATATTTCTGGGCAATCCGCAATGAATGATCGCAAATCATGTTTACCGATCTCGATACGCCATTGGCATATGAATATATTTTAGATTCCGCATCCGAGGTGAAAATGGGTTCAGTAGCGCCGCCGGTTGCCAACCGATGTCTGATGTAATCGATCGTATCTTGCTTGTCCATATGGTCCAATTCGCACAGAATCGTATCCTTGTGTGAGCGCCAGTGAAAGCCGATTGTTTCCAGGTACTCGATCAATTCGGGACGTCCTGTAAGGATAATATGATGTTTTTTCGTTTTCGGGGTTTTAGAATTTGTCAAACCAGCTAAATGCTGATAAAAATCGTATCCAATATTTTGGGCTTCATCCAAGATGACAATAGTTCGTTCGCCCTTTGCATCGGAGGTTGCGAAAAATTCACGTAATCGGTTAAAAATTATAGTTTCATCTCGGCACGGGCTTGGATAATCGATATTCAAACCATCACAAATTGTAGCGAGTAGCTCACTGGTCGTATAAAGTGGATTTACATTTACCGATACAAGATTACAAGAAGTCAGCTTTTCGGCGAGAAAATGGCAAAGTGTTGTTTTTCCGGTACCGATTTGTCCAGTGACAATAGCGATTGGCTTGCCTCTCTGGAATCCGTCAACAATTTGCAATAGTACAGATCGAAACGAGGTTTCCGCGAAAACATAATTTGCGTCCGACGTCGGAGCGAATGTGGCATTGTCAAGACCAAAAAATGAGTAATACTGTGAGGTCATAATGCAAGTTTTTGTATCACTTATTATTTTCTAGGAATGTTGGATGAATAAAATAATGGATTGCTGGAACTAGATAGCACCTCGGCTGCACAATTGGGTGAATTCAATATTTCAGGTGACAAATGGAGTTAACCCTCTAAGCGTTGTGTCTACTAACCTGGTCAAGTTTTTGATGGTAGCTCGTCAGTATTCGCCAATGACGAATACTTAGAAATATTACATTTTTCTGAGACCGGTTTTTTTCTAATAGTGTTTAAAATCTATAGCCTAAGCGCTTAACAGGCAGGCCTGCCTTGGTACTAATTTCGGGAATACTGAAACACAAAATTAACGAATCAGCGGTGCGATTATTGTTTTCTGAGCGAACTTTCGCACTTCTTTAGATTCTTTCCTCGATCCAAGTATAGAAGGGTTTGAACGTAATTCTACCCCGCACTTGTAGTTGCCGCCTTAGGTGGTCACAGCAAATTTTATTTGATTTTCAGTGTTTAAGCGGTTGCTAGCGATCGAACAAACAGATTTAAAGATAAGAAAAAAAGAATGTCTGCCGGCGGTTTTAAACCTTTCATATTATGACGATATGCTTGGCTCAATCCTGACTGCGATGGTTTCTTGGGATTACTCCAACGCTTCTTGGAAATGTTCATGGGTACATTTTTGCCAAACATGAACAGCAGAGGGAAAGCCTATCTTTGGTCTAAACACGGTTTGGTTAAGGCGGAATTTATACTCGTTTGACTAACATAGGAGGCTGTCCGAAAATGGAAGTAATTGGGAGGGAATTATACATTAACATATTTTTTCTCGAAGCTACTATTGCCTCTATTTTGCTTGAAAGAAAATACCTATGGTCGTCTATATATTAGGGCAAAAAGAACGGCGGCACCGACGAGTTCTATGCAACCCCCAAGAACCCAAAAAATAACCAATGTGATTGGGTACGGTGTCACAGCGTACATGATCAAATTGGGTGCGGACAAAAACAAACCCAATAACAGTCCAATACCCATTGCTTCCTGAATACCGCTATGCTGATACATCCGATGCATTAGCAAACAGAAAAACACCGCGATACAAAATTGCCCGACGAGCATCCAATGGAAATAATTTATTATTTCAGCCTCGGGTCGCCATAATTCAGCGGTTTTCTGATAGATAGGGTCGAGCAACATCCCGTGCAAAACCCACTCATAAACGAAAATAAAAACAAATACCACGAAAAAAGACACGACAAACCTTCGGTTGTTCATACCATTAGCCTCCTCGTATAAACTACGCAAAATCGGGATTTGATAAGCCTCGTTAAATGATATTCCCTGGTTGATAAGGTATTCAAGCTTTTAGTAGCATCATGGCATTTACGTCGCTTTCTGGCGTAGTACCTGATTTCCTTGAGTCGTTCGCACCCTTCGCTTGCGGATAATGGTTAAGGTGTGGAGCGGAGGCCACTTACGATACCATCAG